>JBBSKR010000015.1:0-30616 GCA_038256135.1 Flavobacteriales bacterium
GATAGGGATATTGGTTTCATGGTATTTGATTTCACCCCAAACCATATTAGGAGATGATGGCAAGATTCTAGCGGGTATGTTGACAGGAACGTATACGGGAGGTAGTGTTAATTTTAATGCAGTTGCGTTAGCCTATAATTTTCAGGAACGGGGAATTCTTTATGCCGGAGCCATTGCTGTGGACAATGTTATTACAGCGATTTGGATTGTTATCACGATAGCGCTCCCAGTAGTTTTGAGACGTTTTTTTGCGGATAAGAGGATAAGCAAATCTTCCGGTACGGAGATTAAAATGGAAAGCGATGTGATTACCTTAACCTCTTTGAGCTGGCTGTTACTAATTGGCCTTGTTTCTTTTTTAATTTCGAAACTTGTTGCTCAATTCTTTCCTGGTATTCCTTCAATCATTACTATTTCTACCATTGGAATTTTATTGGCCCAGACCCGATTTATTTCTAAACTTAAAGGTAGCCATACCTTGGGATTATATCTTGTGTATCTTTTTTTGGCTGTAATCGGTGCCTATTGTGAAATTAGTTCTGTGTTAGCTTTAGGGGAAATTGGGGTGACCCTATTCCTTTTTACCCTACTGGCCGTATTAATACATGGTCTAGTGATTATAGGGGTAGGGGGATTTATTTTTAGGGATTGGGATATGGTCGCCATAGCAAGCCAAGCTAATGTTGGCGGAGGTACTTCGGCCATTGCCCTTGCAGAAACTTTTGACCGAAATGAACTGATATTACCAGCTATCCTAGTAGGAACTTTAGGAAATGCTTTGGGTACTTATTTGGGATTTATGGTAACCTATTTACTCTAGTATTTTTACTTGCCATCGTTGCCAGAATAGGCTTTCCAATCTTTTTCCTTGTATATATTATCGCCAAAATAACGCGCTATATTTAAAAAAGGTTCAGGTTTTTGATATCCAGGTACGGGTGAAAGCATATTCAGTTCCTCATCCAAGAAAATAGTTGTTGGGTAACTCAAGCGACCCTGCATTAAAGCGGCGGCAAATTCATGGTATCCTTTTCTTCCTGATGGAACGAATTTGTAGGTCTTACCCTTAAACTCAATGGGTTCCTTGCCTTCACCATCCATTTTGACCATGTAATAGTTTTCAGCCATATAGGCGGCTACTTCAGGGTTTTGAAAGGTATCTTTATCCATTTTTTTACACCATCCGCACCAATCCGTGTACACATCAATAAATACTTTTTTTGGATTTTTTTCAGTAACGGATAATTTTGCCGCTTCGTCCCAAGAAAGCCAAGTCACCTCCTGTGCGTATGTAACGCCGCAAAATAATAAAATAGCTAAGTAAATAATGGGATTATTTAAGAGAGAAGAATACGCCTCCATGATTTTTTTGAGAGATTAGTCCAACAACTATACCAAAACTAACGTATTTTTCCTTCCTTTATTTTATCTTGGCCACTTCCTTGACCCCAAATAAACCTTTAATATCTACCTGATTTCTAATGAGATCGTCAAAGGTTTCGCGTTCGCGGATAAGGATTGCCTTTCCTTTGTGCCACAATACCTCTGGTGGTCTAAATCTAGAATTATAATTACTGGCCATGGTAAAGCAATAGGCACCGGCATTTTTAAAGCAAAGAATATCACCCTCCGTTATCTCATTGATTCTTTTGTTGCTGGCAAATGTATCGGTTTCACAGATGTAACCTACTACCGAATAGTAGCGCTCGCGACCTTTTGGATTGGATATATTTTTGATACTATGGGTAGCACCATATAGCATTGGACGTATCATATGGTTGAAACCTGAATCCACACTGGCAAAAACGGTTGAAGTCGTCTGTTTTACAACATTAACTTTTGCAAGGAACAACCCAGCTTCACTTACCAAGAATTTACCTGGTTCAAAAGCCAAGGTCAAATCCTTTCCATATTGCTTACAGAATTCATTGAACCGGGTGCTTAATTTTTTCCCCAACTCCTCCACATTGGTTTCGATATCTCCTTCTTTATAAGGTACCTTAAAGCCACTTCCAAAATCGATAAAATCCAAATTTTTGAAATTACGCGCCGTATCGAACAATATTTCGGAGGCGTAAAGGAACACATCGATATCGAGAATATCACTTCCAGTATGCATGTGGATACCATTGATGTTCATTTTGGTCAGATCTACTATACGGAGCAAATGCGGAATCTGATGTATGCTGATTCCGAATTTTGAATCGATATGTCCTACGGATATATTGGAGTTTCCCCCAGCCATCACATGCGGATTGATTCGAATACACACCGGAATCGTAGGATGCTTGCTTCCAAACTGTTCCAAAATGGAAAGATTGTCAATATTAATACGCACGCCAAGTTTCGAAGCTTCCTCGATTTCTTCCAAAGAAACGCCGTTAGGCGTAAAAATGATGGATTCTGGTTCAAAACCGGCTAAAAGCCCCAATTGAACTTCTTGTATGGAAACGGTATCCAAACCACTGCCCAGACTGTTCATTAATTTTAGAACGGTAATATTGGATAAGGCTTTGGCGGCATAATTGAGCTTCAATTTCTTTACCGAACCAAAAGCACTGGTCAATCTATTGAATTGGGAAATAATTTTTTCGGAATCATAGACGTAAACCGGATCACCAAAGGTTTTTGCTATTTGCAACAAATCCTCGTTTTTCATACTATCAAATTTTATGCAAATTTAGTTCTCTAATCTATGGGGAACAAAAATATCAACAAAAAACAATAAAAATAACATAATGTGATATTTGAAACATTTTAAGAATTTTTATTTTTTGTATACCGTAGAAGTCCTTCGTATTTTTAGAAAATGAAAATACCTCTTTTCCCGCTACAGTCCATATTTTTTCCAGGCGAAACTGTTCCACTCCACATCTTCGAGGAGCGTTATAAGCAGTTGATAAACGATTGTAGGGAAGAGGCCATCACCTTCGGTATTCCCGTTTTTATTAATAATAAAATGGAATTTGGTACGGAAGTTCAGTTAGTTGAAGTGGTAAATACCTACGACGGTGGTGAAATGGACGTTGTGTGTGTTGCTCGACAGGTTTTTAAACTGTTGACTTTTGATAACAAGGTACAGGGAAAATTATATGCCGGGGGAATCGTAAAACTCATGGAATATGATTTCGAAGCAACAAAAGAAAAAAAGCAGATTATATTGGATGGTATACGCAAACTATATACGATTATGGATGTACCATTTAAAGTGTATGATGTGGAGGAATTCAATAGTTTTACATTAGCACATAAAATAGGACTCTCCTTCGAACAGGAGTATCAGCTACTGCAAATGGCAAATGAAAACGACCGCCTGAGCTTTATAGGATTGCATTTAACGGCAACCATCACGGTTTTGTCAGAGGTAGAAAGGACTAAAAAAATAATTGAACTCAACGGCCATTTCAAAAATTTTGACCCGTTGGATTTTAAGGATTTGGAAATGTAGGGTTGGTCTGTAGGTTATTTGATTGCACTTTACATGTTTTATTCACTTATTTAAGGAAGTTCTTCCAATTTGCCACCTGTATTTTCCAATAATTACCTCCTGTTTCCTATTTTTGCCTAACAATTAAAATCACCATATATGAACCTTCACGAATATCAAGGAAAAGAGATATTAGCAAGTTTTGGGGTGCGCATCCAAAGAGGAATAGTTGCCCATAATGCAAAAGAGGCTGTTGAGGCGGCAAAGCAATTAACCGCTGAAACCGGAACGGGATGGCATGTTATTAAAGCTCAGGTGCATGCAGGTGGTCGTGGAAAAGGTGGTGGTGTAAAATTGGCCAAAAATTTAAAAGAAGTAGAAGAGATAACTGACCAAATTATTGGTATGAACTTGGTAACCCCGCAAACATCTGCGAAGGGCAAAAAGGTACATCAAGTATTGATCACCGAGGATGTTTATTATCCGGGGGATAGTGAAACTAGCGAATTCTACATGTCCGTTTTATTAAACAGGGCCACGGGAAAGAACATGATCATGTATTCTACCGAAGGGGGTATGGATATTGAAGAAGTTGCCGATAAGACACCTCATTTGATTTTTACCGAAGAAATTGACCCTGGTACGGGTATTTTAGGTTTTCAGGCCAGAAAAATTGCCTTTAATCTCGGGCTATCGGGCAATGCGTTCAAGGAGATGACAAAATTTGTATCTTCCTTGTACAAGGCCTATGTTGAAAGCGATTCAAGTATGTTTGAAATAAATCCGGTATTAAAGACTTCGGATGATAAAATAATGGCAGTGGATGCTAAGGTGACCATTGATGATAATGCCCTTTACCGAAGAAAGGAATATGCTGAAATGCGTGATTTAAGGGAGGAAAACCCAATTGAAGTAGAGGCCAGGGAAGTTGGGCTAAACTACGTAGATTTAGATGGTAACGTTGGCTGTATGGTGAATGGCGCAGGTCTTGCCATGGCTACGATGGATTTGATTAAAATGGCAGGTGGTGAGCCGGCCAACTTTTTGGATGTTGGTGGTACTGCCGATGCCAAAAGGGTAGAGGAAGCATTTAGAATAATATTGAAAGACGATGGGGTAAAGGCAATCCTTATCAATATTTTCGGCGGTATTGTGCGTTGTGACCGTGTTGCACAAGGCATTGTTGATGCCTACAGGAACATGGGCGATGCAATGAAAGTCCCACTCATCGTGAGATTACAGGGAACCAATGCTGAATTGGCCAAAGAAATTATAGACAATTCAGGTTTGGCTGTTCATTCTGCAGTTCAATTCCAAGAAGCTGCGGATAAAGTCAAGGAAGTCTTGGGTTAACTAGTATTCAAAATGAAATAAAAAAAAGGATTTTCCGTGAGGATGGTCCTTTTTTTTGTTATTACTTTTTTTACAGCTAGTACTTTCGTAAATAATCAAAATTCGTTTTTTGATTATTTACGAAAGTGTTGCACTAATGCTAAAACTTCATAGGATCAATTGTTTGATTTGATTCGGATAAAAAAAGGGAATAGGTCGAATTCTACTCCATTCACTCTTGCAGGCTAAATTTCACTTTTCCTAAAAAGTATTGGGATGTATTCACTAAAAATATGTTAAAATAGTTTTTCATTGTAACATTCTCAATTCTCAAGCGTCTTTTCAGTAAATCATCATCAATCAATTATTAATCAATCTTCAGTTATTCTGAAGGAAAAACAAAAAGTCATGAGAAAATTAAGTTTAGTAGTAGTAGCTGCAATGCTACTTTCAACAGGTAATGTATTAGCCAACAACACTGAAGGTGTAAAACCGGCCAAAAGTCTTTCTTCACAAATAGCTACCATGCTATCGGATAACAACTTTACCGAGGTTAAATCAGATTTAACTGCTCAAGTTCGTTTTACATTGAACTCAGAGGGTGAAATCGTTGTTCTTTCTGTAGACACTGATTCTGATACAATAGAACGTTTTGTAAAAAACAGATTAAATTATAAGAAGGTAGAATTGAATCAGGTTGAAGAAGGAAAAATATATACCATACCTGTTCGAATTAAAGCTTAATCGTAAAGTTAGTAGAAAAATCCTGATGCATATAAAGGTATCAGGATTTTTTTTTGTTCTTATATTTTACAGGCGAAAGCGCATTGTCAACGTTCTTAAGTTGGCGGCTTTTAAAATCACCTTTTCCCGTATTTTTTTTGATTGATTTTTCAGGGACTGTTTTCATACCCAAAAGTACTTCACCTGGATTTTTTGGGTTTTCCTTGTTCCCTCTTAGGTGAATTACCAAACCGTTCAAGAAGTTTCGCAATACCTGATCACCACACTCCATATAATTAGGATGGTCCTCTTTTCTGAAAAATGCTCCCAATTCACTTTTAGAGATTTTAAAATCTACCAATTTTAGGATGTCCACAATTTCATCATCCCTAAATTTTAAGGCTACTCTTAATTTTTTAAAAATATCATTATTGGTCATGCTGCAAAGTTAAGCAATTCAAGGTATTATTAAATCATTAAAGCATTAGGTCATAGCACAATATACTATTATCGGTTTATTTAAGTTATTCAAATAGCCACAACCTCTTACAAATGAGCAGTCATAAAGAAAAATTGAGTATCCTATCGGAAATGATTGCCTTTGCCAAGGTGGATAATAAGATTAAAAAATCAGAATATGATTTTCTTTTTAATGTAGCCCAGCATTTGGGTATTACTAAAAAGACTTTTGATGAGCTTTTTGATATAGAGGTAGAACATATTATTCCCAAATCACAAGCTGATCGCATTGTGCAGTTCAATAGATTGATATTATTGATGAATGTGGACAATCAGCATGACTTAATTGAAATAAAAAGATTGCACGATATGGGCTTGGCTATGGGCTTGCCACCTGGGGCATTTCAGCAGGTTTTGTCCATAATGCACCAGTATCCAGATAAAATTGTGCCGCCTGCAGTACTGATAGATATTTTTAAGGCCTATTACAATTAGGACCAAGAAATAAAATCCTTATCCATTTTTTCAAGATCCCATTTGTTTTCTATGTTGGCCTTGGCATCGATTCTTAATTGGTCCATTTCTACTATAATATCGGCCATTTGATCTGAATTTACCACCTGTAATGTTAACGTCCGTAACATATGCAGCAATTTGCACATGACAATGACATCATGTTTGCAGTACAACCTGTAAGTGGCCATGACATTGTAGAGTACTTCCGAAAATTTAGTACTTTTTATTTGTACCCAATTTTTTTCATCATCATCATATAAAAAATCAAATTCTGATTTTTCCATTAATATCAGGAACAGGGACGTTAAATGATCAATTGTGTTTAATGCGGTTCCAGGATCATTGATTCCAGGGGACATTGCCTTGATACCGATTTCAGATATTTGCCTAAATCCATAAATATAGTTTTCACCGACCAATTCCTCTCGACTAAAAAGCAGGGTGTCCATAATTTTATGGATTAATTTTCCCGCTATTGGTTTTTCTGCAAGAATTGCAACTGTTCCATCCAATATAAATTGACCCTTAAATAATTGAACTACTATTCTAGTTTCATTCTCTTGGCATATTTCTAAGAGATCGTCTTTAAGAATGCCATAGAAATAGCCGGAATTGTGTATGGGGTATTCAACCCAACCTTCACAATCAGGGAATTCCAAGGACTTTTCTTTCTGTTCCTCAACGATGGACACAATAGAGGATTTCGTCTTTTTGTGGATATTGGTCAGGATGTCCCCTACCTGTATCGACTGCGAAATATGATGGATGAAGTAAATAAATAAAGCTAAACACAATACCGTTAGAATAATTCCTATCAACACTGAAAACCCTGGTGTTTGGTAGGCGTTTTCAGATGGTTCAATAGAAACAAGAATAAAAATATTATAAAGTATGGTCCCTAAATATACACCTAACACAACTTGATTTCCTTGATTGGAGATGATACCGGGCAAGACCCTTGGTGAAAAATTACTGGAGGCTTGGCTCAGCAGGACCATCACCATAGAAAAACTAAAAACCATTAAAGAAATTAGGCCCCCTATCAAGGTGCTCAAGAGTGTTTTAGCCGTATCAGTATTATTGATCACCAAATTTGGGGCAACATCCATCAAATAAGCAGATATATCTATTTTTTCCAGATATATCATTGAGAATGCCAGAAACATCCCGGCAAGGGAAATCAACGATGGGTAAAAGGCAATTTTGCCTCTTATTTCTAAAAAAAAATTATTAATTCTATTCATAAACGGAGATTAGTTATAAAGCTAATAAAGGACGATAATAAATAATGACCCCAATCCCCAAATAAACGTATTTAATAGCAAAAATGACATAATGGCATTAATTCAAAGGACTAAAATGTCAAATTGGCGTTCATTTGGTATTGGAATAGGATTTGTTTATTGCAATATGGATAAAAAATTGAAACTAATTAAAATATAATATCATGAGTTTAACAAAAAGAAATGAAGTGCTTTTTCCCGCTTTGATGAACGAAATTTTTAGACCCGATTGGTTTGGTGGAACACAAAATGTGGGAACGGCCATGCCAGCGGTGAACATTAAGGAAAACGAAAAGGAATTTGAATTGGAGCTATTTGTTCCTGGAAGGGCAAAGAAAGATTTCATTATTGAAATCGACGAAGCTGTTTTGACCATTTCTTCTGAAATGAAAGAAAATAAAATGGTTGCTGAAGAAAAGTTCACCCGGAGGGAATTTACCTTGTCGGCTTTTAAAAGGGCATTCATACTTCCTGAAACAGTAGCAACGGATAAAATTGACGCTACTTACGAGAATGGAGTCCTACGGTTTGTACTGCCTAAAAAGGAAGAGGCGTTACCAAAACCGAAGAGAACAATTGAGTTGGCGTAACATTTTACAAATTGATATTTGAGTATTTCATAGTTTGGTTTGAGTTGTTTAGTTGAGAAGTGCTTTGAGAAATCAAGGCACTTTTTTTATGGTAAAGGTTCCGTTAGAATCGCCAGGCAAGATAATATACCTTCCCTATAGTTGCCTAATCTCAAATTTTCATCGGGTCCGTGAATATTATTATCCGGATTTGGTATTCGTATGGAAACCGCCGGAATGTCGAGTGTTTGGATAAAAGGAGCCATTGGTTGAGAACCACCGGTCGTACGCATATTAACAAGTTGGCCCCCAAATACCTTATTTAATGCCCTATTTAAAAATGAACCTATAGGGGTGTCCATATCTGTTCTAAATGGTTTCGATCCTATTCTATAAGTAAACGAAGCGAGCTTTTTAAAAGTGGCTCTTTCCTTATCCGTAGGGATGGAATCGACGAGATGAAAACCTTGGTCCAAGATATGCTTCCGTAGTAAATTGATCTGCCTTTCTGCAGGAGTTTCCGGCACCAGTCGCATGTCAATTTCAATAATCGCCTCCTCCGGAATTATGGTACGCACTTCTTTACCTGTCCAGCCTGCTTTTAGTCCTCTAATATTTAAGGAGGGGAATTGCAGGGCTTCTTGATAGGTGTTGGCAACTTGTTCCGGTTCTGATATACCAAGCTTAATTTTAAGGCTATCCGTATTTTCGGGTATCGAGGCTAAAAGTATTTTGTCACGTTCTGTCAATTGTACGCCGTTATAAAATCCGGGGATCTGTACAACTCCATTTTCATCCTTAAAACTGCTTATCAATCTTGCTGCTTCAAAAACGGGGTTTGGGGCGTAATTTCCATACTGCCCACTATGTAATGCGTATTTTGGTCCGAACACCTTGATGCTTGCCGTTGCAATACCTCTTGCCCCATAGGTCAAGGTTGGTAGGTTGGAGAGATGCCTTGTCCCATCCATGATAAAAAGCATGGCTGCATCCAATAGGTTTTTGTTCTCCAAAACCGCCTTTGGTAAATCTGGTGATCCCAATTCTTCCTGAAAATCCATAATCACTTTTATGTTGTATTCCGGTTTTATTTTGTTGGCCTGAAGAATTTGTAAAGCAGAAATTAAGGACATTGCCGGTCCTTTGGAATCTGATGCCGAACGCGCAAAAATTCTCCAATCATCAGCAATAGTATCTTGGACGGAATTAAAGTTCAATGGCCGCCAAATACCATTTTTGAATTCTTTTAAAACAGGCTCAAAAGGATTGGATTGTGACCAGGCGGAAGTATCTACAGGTTGTCCATCGACCTGTAAATAAAAAAGAATGCTTTTCCTGTTTTTATGATAGATTTTTTCAGCGAAGAGTAGGGGGGCTCCATCCGTTTTTATGGTCTGGGTCTTGTAGTTTAATATTGTAAAAACACTATCGCACCATTGTAAGTTTTTCTCGATTTGATCATGATAATTTCCGTCATTTGGCAGTCTTAAAAATTCACGTAAATTCGTGGTAGCCTCTTTAAACTTTTGGTCGGTCAGGGAATTTAATTTGGAGGTTGATATGGTCTGACCATTACTGGAATGAAGGTTGAAAAGACATCCAAGAATAAATAAAAAAAGGATTTTGTTTTTCATATTTCATTGGCTTAATATTGATTTAGACTTGTCTAAAAATAATTTTTAGTTATTTGATAACCAGTATAATAAATTTAATTACATAAAGTAAATAATTACTTATTCAAAAGATAATTAAAATTATTTAAAATTCATCTTAGTCCTGTTCCTGAAGTGACTTTATTTCATCCCTTAGCTTGGCAGCTTGCATAAAATCAAGCTCTTTTGCAGCTTTTTCCATTGCCTTCCTTTTCTCTTTAATAAGCTTTTCAATTTGCTCTTTGGTCATGTATTTCAGGTCGGGTTCAGCGGCACGTAATTCTTCCTTTATATAGTGATAGGTGGAGACTGAATTTTTGGATAAAACGTTGTCCAGACTTTTGTTCAAAGCCATTGGAATTAGGTTGTTATCCGTGTTATATTTAATCTGTTTTTCACGTCTATAATTTGTCTCGTCAATCGTTTTCTGCATGCTATTGGTTATTTTATCCGCATACATAATTGCCTTGCCATTCAAATGTCTTGCCGCTCTACCGACGGTCTGTGTCAATGATCTGTTACTGCGTAAAAAACCCTCCTTGTCCGCATCCAAAATTGCCACTAAAGATACCTCTGGTAGGTCTAAACCTTCCCGTAATAAATTGACGCCAATTAGCACATCGAAGATTCCTTTTCGTAAATCCTGCATAATTTCTACACGTTCCAAAGTTTCAACATCACTATGAATATACCTGCATCGTACACTAATTCTATCTAGATATTTTGCTAATTCTTCTGCCATTCTTTTGGTCAATGTGGTTACCAGGGTACGTTCATCTTTTTCTACCCGTTGATGTATCTCCTCGACTAAATCATCAATCTGATTTAAACTTGGTCTTATTTCTATTATCGGATCCAATAGCCCTGTAGGCCTAATCACTTGTTCTACATAAACCCCATGGCTTAGTTGTAATTCATAATCTGCCGGGGTGGCGCTTACATATAAAACTTGATTTTGTAAGGCTTCGAATTCCTCGAATTTGAGTGGACGGTTGTCCATGGCAGCGGGCAAACGAAATCCGTATTCAACCAAATTTACTTTCCTGGATCGGTCACCACCATACATGGCATGCACTTGTGGTATGGTAACATGGCTTTCATCGATGACCATCAAGTAGTCATCAGGAAAGTAATCCAAAAGGCAGAAAGGCCTAGTGCCAGGTTCACGACCATCCAAGTATCTGGAGTAGTTTTCAATACCTGAGCAGTAGCCCAGTTCACGGATCATCTCCAAATCAAAATTGGTACGCTCCTCAAGCCGTTTAGCCTCAAGAGGTTTTGCAATCTCCTTAAAGTAGTCTATCTGTTTTACCAAGTCATCTTGAATCTGATGAATGGCATTCTGCAATACATCCTGTGACGTAACGAACATGTTCGCGGGGTAAATGTTCAGTGTTTCATACACTTCTAAAATGCTATTGTTAAAAGGGTCAAAGGCTTCTATTTCTTCTATTTCATCCCCAAAAAAATGTATCCTGAAGGCGTGATCCGCATAACTTGGAAATACATCCACTACATCACCTTTTACCCTAAAATTCCCGTTCCTAAAATCAGCCATGGTCCTAGAATAAAGTGATTGCACCAGCTGATGCATGAGCTTTGTTCTTGCAATAACTTGGTCCTTTTTAATGGATATTACATTTTTCTGAAACTCAACGGGGTTTCCAATCCCATATAAACAGGAAACCGAGGCAACAACAATAACATCACGCCTTCCCGATAATAAAGATGAGGTTGCGCTCAACCTCAGTTTTTCAATATCCTCATTAATGGATAAATCCTTTTCAATGTAAACCCCACTGGTGGGTATATATGCTTCCGGTTGGTAGTAATCATAATAGGAAACAAAGTATTCTACCGCGTTATCAGGAAAAAACTGTTTGAATTCCGAATATAATTGTGCGGCCAAGGTCTTGTTATGCGCCAAGACCAAGGTAGGTTTTTGAACTTTTTCTATAACATTGGCAACGGTAAAGGTTTTACCCGACCCTGTAACACCCAATAGGGTTTGATACTTTTCATCTTCATGAAGTCCCTTAACCAGTTCGTTAATGGCATTGGGCTGATCACCTGTAGGTTTAAATTCTGATACTACTTTGAATTTCATTTATGTTATATCTCTTTTTGAAATCCGTAAGCCGAATTGCTCATGAATTTAGTAAGGGATACCAAATTAAATTCAAGTTTTTGAATAGGTCAACCCTTACTATCTTTTTATGCTATAAAAATACAAAAGTTACCTTCCATATTAGACGCTAATCCGTTGGTTTTCTATCATCTTTTTAGGGAAAAATGACCGATTATCTGTTGTCTATTCATAAAACTCGCTTTGAACCAATAATCTGATTCGGGCATAGGATTGCTATTAAATGTCCCGTCCCAGCCTACGTCATCCGGATTGATTTGATCAATGAGACTGCCGAATTGGTCAAAAATAAAGATGACCTTCAGGGTGGCTTCAAAGTTTTCCGGCGGCGGCACAAATTGCCAAAAATCGTTTATACCATCACCATTTGGTGTAAAAAAGGCCGGAAAATCCTTCGATTGTATATCCCTGTCTACTGCGCGTTGTGTAATTCCACAGCCGTTTTTATCCCGTACAAAAGCAATGTGAGGGCCATCGGGAATAGCTGAAAAAATTGGAATATCCTGGTAGGGCCCCTCACGGTTATCCAAAGCATATTCATATTGTCCTGTGCCGGTAGCCAAAATGGTAATGGTTTTGCCGTCAATAAGATTCAGGACTTCAATGCCTTCAATGGAGGCTACTTCTGAGGCTACTACTTCAAAAAGTTTAGAACTGGAGCATTCGAAAAATCCATCCTCTACAGCAATTAGATTATAGGCTTCAAACCGATATCTTCCAGGTTGTGTGACGCCCAGGTTTCTGGTTTCAGATAATAGCGTTTCTTCGCTACCACTGTTCGTTAAATACCATCTAAAACCATCCGCATCATCCGCAGTTGAAATGGTATAAGGTAGCTCATCACTGCAGATACCGACGACACCAGGTAATTCAATCTGTGGGGACCGGTAGATTAATTCACCTGTTTGTTCATCAAAAAAGGGATCACATGTATTTGAAGCTACGCTGGTGGTAAAATATTCCTCAAAACAAGATTCCGCTCTGCCATTTTCATTATATGGAATAATAGTTACAAATATGTTGGCATTTTGTGGTAGGTCTACCGGTGGATTATAACTCAAACTATTTTGCACATCCAATCCATCCAATATATCCGTACCATTAGGTTCGGTGCCCATTGATAGTATATATCCAGTAGCGGAGGGGGCATAAGCCCATTCAATATCCGTTATGATAGTAACACTGGCAGCATTGTTATCTGGCGCGATCAATACCGTGCAAGGTGGTGCTGTGGTTACATCAACAGTGGTAAACGAAATTTCTTCACATGCAATAGGCGGTCCGTCAAAAGGCACCAAGCTTAGCGTTGCAAAAAGCTGGGTATTGTCAGGAAACCCCAATGGTGGGGTATAGGAAGTATTGACCCCAAGCGGCTTCCTATTAAGTATATCGGTGCCTTGGGAGCTTGTGCCAATGGACAATAGGTATCCATTGTAACCAGTAACTTCAGGCCAGGAAAGGGCTGCATTAACAGCAACATTCAATTCGCCATTAGTTGGATAATTGAATTTTGGACAATCCTGACCTACCAGGACGGAATAGGTCAAAAAAATGCCCAAGTACAGTAAACTAAAAGACATTTTTTCGAATTTCATTTGATACCCTTTTGAAGTATTAGCGTTTGAGGGCAAAATGCCCTTTTATTTCTTTATTTTCAACCGATAGTGCCTTAAACCAATAATTTGATTCAGGTAGTGCCCTTCCGTTTAGCATTCCATTCCAACCCTGCGAAATGGGTTCTATTTGCGCCAAAAATGCTCCAAACCGATCATAAATCCATATGGATAAAATAGTATTTTCTCCGGTCTCAATAGGGGGCATAAACTGCCAAAAATCATTTACGCCGTCTCCATTCGGTGTAAAAAATTTTGGGAATCCCTCAACTGTCAGATCTTGTTCAATGGTTTGCTGTGCGGTTCCACAACCGTTTTGATCACGTACAAAGATAATATGGTTTCCAGGTGCTACATTGGTGAATCGATTCGAATCCTGGTAAGGTCCGGTTTCATCATCCAATGCATATTCATAGCTCCCTATACCATCAACCTGAGTTTCCACGGTAATTCCATTGGACTGTTGGGTTATACGTACATCGGTAATTACAGGTGCTTCAGATGCTTCCACTCGAAATGTTTTGGACGACGGGCATTCAATGGTCGAACCTGAATCCTCTATAATTACATAAGCTTCATAAATATACTCACCTGCCTCATCGATCTCTACCTCAAATGAGGTGGATATTAAGGTCTCTCTGCCACTGGCATCTACTTTATGCCATCTATAGCCATCTGCGGTTTCAGTAGCTGATATAGTATTGGTTTGCCGGTCCATACAAATACCAATAACGTCGGGAAATGATAATTCTGGATTCAATATTCGTAATTCGCCCGTAGCTGGATCAAAATAGGGTCCGCAACCCAATAGGGTTGAAAATGTCTGTTGTGTACAGCCAATAGCATCACCAGCTTCATTGAATGGCACAATCGAAATAAAGAAAGTCCGGTTTGGTTCAAAATCAATAACCATTGTTGCGTTTGAGTAAAATAAGGCATCCTCCAAAATATTGGTTTCAAAGGGAGAAGTGCCTATTGAGACTCGATACCCTATTGCATTGGGAACTTCATTCCATTCCAAAATTGGACTTAAAGGAACGTTGGTCTCGCCATCAAAAGGGGAAATCAAGCTGGCGCAGGAGGGAAGTGTAGCTACTGGTGCGGTAGTAAAGACAGAAGGGGTACATCCTGTGGACATGCCAATTCTATTATAGGGTATCACGGTAACATAAATATCAGTTTCTGCCGGTAGGTCAACTAGGGGATTATAACTCAGCGTATTGCCTCGGTCATCAGTAGGTAAAATCTCGTCTCCATTCAAGGTGGTGCCGATGGTTAAAAAATAGCCCGTGGCACTTGGTGCGATATTCCAAGAAATATTCGTAGCCGCATTGATGCTAATGGCATTATTAGTGGGCGTATTGAAGGTGGTACATTCAGGAGCTTCACTTAAGGGTAGCGTGGTAAAGCTCTGACTGTCACAAACAATATTATCTTGGTTGAAAAAAAATAGGGTGATGGTTACAAAAATTTCGGTATTTTCGGGTAGGCCAAACGTAGGAGAAAAGATAGTGGACGAACCTACATTTTGTTCGTTTGTGATATCGGTTCCACCAGGGGTTGTTCCTAATGATATCAGATAACCGGGAACTCCTGTTACGGACTCCCAACTGATGGAAGAATTAACGGTTACTTGGCTGGCTCCATTTATGGGGCTAATGAGTTGCGGACATTCTTGGGCAGATGATATAAAAACACCTAGGACAAGCACCAAGAAAAATAATGGCATAGCCAAAATTCTTGGTAAACATAGGTCCCATTTCTTTTTCATAGCATGTTCGTAAACAATACAATATACTACAAAATGAAAATTTAGTCCTTTTAATTCATGTTAAATAGGATAAAAGACGAATGTATCTGTTGAATTAAAGATCCCGTTTTTTCAATAATGCATAAGAAGAATAAATAAAAATCGCCGTCCAAACCAAAACGATCAGAATTTCATACCAATGCATGTGATAATCCAAGGTTAACTTTTCACCCATTTGTTCGGCCACAGATTGTACTGCACCCAGTCTAGAAAAAGGCTCTTCAATAAGATTGAACATGGATTGAAGCGGAAAAAATCCCATTATAAAATCAGTGGTATCACCCTCGAATAACTTCCATCTGATAATACCTCTGAAAATGCCTTCAAAAACTTGCCAAAGGATAAGAAAACCTAATGCAAAAGCAGAACGTTTCACTAGAATGCCTAAGAACAGACAGAACGAAAAGAACCCCATAAGCTTGACAAAAAAGGCCAACAAAAATTCCAAATCGGTCAGGATGATGGACAACTCATTGTAATCTGAATAGGCTAGACCCAATATCAAAGAAACCACAAAGACGAAAAGGGTAGAAATAAGGGAGAAAGTAATAACGGTCAGGAATTTTGATAGTATAAATTCCTTTTTTGAAAGCCCGTCAATTAAATTCTGTTTAATGGTTTTATTGCTGTACTCATTGGACATCATGGATACGATTACAATGGCCAAAAACAGCTTAAAAAAAGCGGTAATAAAGGTGTTAAAGTGCCATATATAGGGAAAATTGAATATTCCCTGATCTGCCAAATGAAATTTTATAGGTCCGATATCAAACTTGATTGCTGCTACCAATGCGATTGATGTCAACAGGGTGAAATAAGAAATAATCAAAAATTTACTGGCCCTATTATTCCAAAGTTTAATAAATTCTATCTGTAGTAATCGTATCATCGTCGTTGGTTTCTTTATACAATGGTGTTTTTGGTCAATTCCAAGAATTGTTCCTCCAGACTTTCCTTCCGTTTCACAAGGTGGGATACAATAATTCCGTTTTCAAACAAAGACTTATTTAAGGATTTAGCATCCATCTCTTTGGTAAGAAATGCTACTACCAGACCATTCACTTGTTTTATTTCCCCAAAGCTTTCATTTTTTTGAAGATGGGCCAACAATATGGTTATATCGTCGGTTTTTAGTTCAAAATATCCAAAACTTGCTTTTAAGCTATCCACACGGCCAGAATATAATTTCTCGCCTTTTCTGAGAATGACCACATGGCTGCACACTTTTTCTACTTCATCCAATAAATGGGAAGCCAATAAGATGGTAGTGCCTTGTGCGGCAATCGTTTTAATGATTTCACGGATTTGATGAATTCCCTGTGGGTCAAGACCGTTGGTGGGTTCATCCAGAATCAGGATTTCCGGATCATTCAATAGGGCAGAGGCAATGGCCAATCGTTGTTTCATACCTAGGGAATAGGTTTTGAACTTGCTGTTCTTTCGGTCCAAAAGGCCTACTAATTCCAACTTTTCTTCGATTTTTTCGTCGGCTACCCCTTTTATCTTACAAACTAGTTTTAAGTTTTGTAAAGCGGTCATATACGGGTAAAAGTTGGGCCGCTCGATGATGGCCCCGACTTTTTTTAATGCCTCGTGGGTTGACAATGAGCCATTAAACCAAGAAAATTGGCCACTGGTTTTATTAACTACGTTTAAAACAATACCTAATGTGGTCGACTTACCGCTCCCATTTGGTCCTAAAATACCGTAAACATTTCCTTTTTCAATGGTGAAGGAAAGGTCTTTGACGGCGGTAAGGTATCCAAATTTTTTGGTAAGATTCTGTACGGTTAGAATTTGATTCAAAGTACGTTGATGTTAATGATTGATATACCTAGTTGACGAAGAAAGCCTAACTTTGTTACAGTTGAAGTCCATCAATTTTAAAACATAGCTATGGCCGAAGAGAAATTAATGTCCAAAAAGAAACCTGCGTATCCTGTTAGTAAGGCTTTGGATGGTTACCTGGACCACTATAGTCGTAAAAGTGAGATACCGATTTTTTATGATGATTTATTACGATTTTCAGGCTCAGTGGTTGTGTATGATAAAAACGATGAGGATACTTTATGGATAAGGGCTTATTACTCAGAATATGACCGAAAGGAAATAGACGATAGTCTTAAAAAAGTCTACTCTATTTTGCATTCCGATGGAAGTAGTAATATTCACCAATATTTAAATGTAGACGCGGTGGATTTCTGTACGTTTGGTAATTCTAAACCTTTCAGAATAAAAATACGAAATATCCTGAACGATAACTTCACCTATTTTTATATCAAAAAAACGGATGCCTCCCGTATTTACGGTCTTGAGCTGGAACATATGTTATCGCCCTATAACCTCAATTTTTTGGTATATAAGGATACCTTGATAGAGGAGCATATTGCCGGTATACCCGGTGATGAGTTTATCAAAAGCATGTTGCCTAAATGTACGGAACCTGAAAAAGCCCAACTTGCTAAGGAATTTGTTAAATTCAATGAACGTTGCATGATTCGACTTTTAGGGGATATGCGTTCCTATAACTATGTTATAGTGCCTACCCACGATTTTGATCATGTTGTTTATAAGATCAGGGCAATCGATTTTGATCAACAGTGCTTTGAGGGAAAATTAAATGTATACCGACCTCAATTTTTCAAGGAGAATTTTCAGATGGTAGAACTGGTTCGAAGCAAACTAAGAAGGGATTCTGTGGATCAATATAAACTGGAGGAGCGTTCCATGGTTGCCAAGCGTATTTTAAGTTCTGGTAATCGAATTAAAAAGCTAAGGGCAATTTGCAAAACGGATACCATCTCAACAGATAAAAATATAGACCTTTTAAAAGAGCAAATAGGCACCCTTACCATGGATGTAAGTTTTAAGAATTGTACTACTATGGGAGAGGTACTTGACCTTGCGCTAAACTTTGTAAGGCGTAATTATGAGGATGTTAGTGTTAAACAGATCATGGAAAACAATATTCAAATAAGAGAACTTTAGTTGACAGATGTAAAAAACCCATAATAATTTAGCTAATAAATTGGCCTAAACCAGCCAATTTATATCCAACATCCCTCCACGTGATGTAAGCCGATGCATATTGTTAATGCTAGCTTTTCTGTTCCTTATTAAAATAGATCAGGTAATAGTACATTTGACGCTCTTCATCCCATCCTTTTTCCACAAATTTCTCTGCGGATTCCGGATTAATAAAATCCAATTTTATTTGAATATTGGTATCCAGATTGATGACGTTCTTAATTTTTCTGCGTGCATCGGAAACTGCCTTGTTCGCTATATCAAAATTGGAAACGTCCTCAATACTATACTTGGGACCCTTTTCAACTTTATAGTGCTTGAATTCAGGGATAAGTTCCGGATTTTCCATAACTTCATTCAAGAAATTGGATTCTTCAAAAGAATCGTTCTTTGCAAAATGGTTTACCGCCCGGTTCATAAATAGCACCTCTTGTTGCTTATCTTCTGCAGGGAAGACCACATCCTTTGCGAAATTTTGACAGAATTTCAAATAGTTTTTAGTCTTAAAATTGTCATCGGAAAGCGGGTCGACCCCCAAAAAGTTTTCCAACCAATACTTGGTGTCATATTTATTACTATCCACGGATAGTACCTTATAACCCTCTTCTTTATCTACGTTGAAAATTAAACAACCCTTATCCAATTTATTGATATTGATCCCTTGTTGTATCACAATATCCAAATTGCTCTCTTTTTCCTCGAACTGAATAAAATCGTGTTTTAATTCACTCTTAAAAATACCGATCGCTTCTACTTTTATATTGTCCAATAGTAACCCTGTAAGATAGGTCACATAAACTTCACCACTTTTAATATGCGGATGTTTGGATTGCTCAAAAAGTAAGGAGGCAATTTTTTTGGAGTTTAAATGGGCTGTCGAAGGGTCGGAAAAAATCTCACTTGTAATTTTATGAAGTTCATTGAATTCAACATCAACTTCATTGGTCAGCTTATAGTAATTTTCCTCTTTTTCCCTAAAAGGTTTGAAAAAATATTCTTTTAATAATCCAGTAGTCTCGTCATTAAGGTTAAAAGGCTCCTCCGATAAAAAAACACCTTCATTTTTATTTTTATTACCAACTCTATGGATAGAAATACTGTCAATTTGGGTAGCATATAAGTTGATCATAGGATATTCAGATATTTATAGGTGAACATTAAAGTATTTTATTTTTTACTGACAACTGACAACTGACAACTGACAACTGACAACTGAAAACTGACTACTGACTAGTTCCAATTTTCATCAAAATCTAGGTCATCGTAATTTTCAAAGGTGTCGTCAAAATCAAAGGCACTATTTTCGGCCTCGAAATTGCGTTCGGGTGGAGTTTCTGGAAGTTCGCCAAATGAAAACAATACATTAGGATACGGACGCCCATCCTCTTTTTCTTCAATATCAGCTAGTTCAACAAAGAACGTCCACATGCTTAGAAAATCATAAACGTAAATCAATTTTGGGCTTTCTTCCGATAGAATATCCTCCAAAAAAGTTTCGTTCATCAGACGAACATCAGAACCCGAATCACTCATGTCAAATAAAGCAATTTCCTCATCCTGTTTCCATTCCTCATCACAGGTATAGAAGGAAGCCATTTCATTTCCCAAAAAGCCAAAAGCTTGGGTGATTGCATTATGGAAATCCTCCAACGTATTCTGGGCTTCTATCTCCAGGTCTCTGAAAATGTCCTCCTCTGCATCTAAAATTATTCTAATTTTATAGATCATTCCATATTTTTTGCGGGAGGGCAAAGTTACGAAGTTTTACTGTTTTTTCTAGGCTTTAATGCATCTAAAACGATGTAGAATTGTACACCGAAAAGAATGGAGGCCAATATGAGGTGCAAAGGCTGGCTCGCAAATGGAAAGTTCAGATAATACATTGCCATACCCGTTAGTATTTCAACAAATAAAAGAAAAAGTACCCAGTAAATTTTAAAATGGCCAAGATTCAAGGTGATAATCCTATACGCTAAAAATGAATTGACCAACAATACCAAGATGGAAAAAGATCTATGTACGTAAAATAATAGCAATGGATCTTTTAGCCATAAGGTCTTTGCACCATACCCAAAAAGGTCTATTTGTTCATCAACAAATTGCCGTACCTGGGTGCCCATTATAATTTGGACTAGTGTTAGACAAAGGGCCAGAATACCTAAATTGAGGGTCAGTCTATTAAACCGAATGTTTTTATTCTCAGCGTTGGCTAAATAAATAATGTAAAGTAATAGGGCTACAATGACTAGGGCCATGAACATATGTAGCGTTATTTTCACAGGTTCCAATACTGAATACACCACGGTAGCCCCCAACCATGCTTGGAACCCCATGCCGAACACCACCAACCAGGAAAGTATGGGAATACGTTTTTTCTTTTTCCAATACCTGTAAGAAGTTACCGCCAAAACCAATGTTGCTAGGCCTGCCAATGCACCTAAAAGCCTATTGATATATTCTATCCAAGTGTGCCAAGGGTTGAAGACGGCATAATCGTGTTTGGTATAGGGGTTCCAATTGTTTGGATTGAAGGAATTATGGGTCGTAAATGTCTCCTTGGATATCTGCAAGCTTTCATTTACGATAATCACCTGACCTTTTTTATATATTCTATCAGGTTGCCATTCCAGCTCACTTGCTTCGGTCGGTGGAATATAATATCCGAAGCATTTTGGCCAATCGGGGCAGCCCATACCACTGCCGGTCATCCTAACAACGGCACCGGCCACGATTACTAAATAGACCAAAATCAAAGATAGTTTGGCAATTTTTCTAAATTGTATACCCATACTATTTGGTTGTTTTTAATCCTAATTTCTTTCCTTTAAGATACATATATTCTTTAGCCGCTTCATAGTCATTTGGGATTTCTCCTTCCAAAATTGCTTCTTTTATAGCTTCTTTGATGATTCCTATTTCTTTGGACGGTTTTAAGGAAAAGGTGGCCATGATTTCTTCCCCACTGATGGGTGGTTGAAAATTACGAATATGATCACGAGCCTCTACTTCTTCAATTCTTTGGCGTACTAATTTAAAATTTTCCCTGTATTTACGCTGTTTCTTAGGATTCTTCGTTGTGATATCCGCTTCACATAGGGTCATTAAATCCTCCACATGGTCACCTGCATCAAAAATAAGCCTACGAACGGCTGAATCGGTTACAAATTCTTCCGATAGTATGATAGGTCTTGAACTCATCAAAATCATTTTTTGAACATATTTCATCTTATCGTTCAAAGGCATTCGTAAACGTTTGAATAGTTTATTTGCCATTTTTGAACCTACATATTCGTGACCGTGAAAAGTCCACCCTATTTTGTTGTGGAATCTTTTGGTAGGGGCCTTGCCAATATCATGTAATAAGGCTGCCCAACGTAGCCATAGATTCTCGGTCGTTTCAGAGATATTGTCCACTACTTCCAACGTGTGCCAAAAATTATCCTTATGCTTCTGTCCTTCGATTTCCTCTATCCCCTGTAATGCCGTCAGCTCTGGTAGTATCAATTCCAATAGTCCGGTTTTGTGCAAAAGGGACAAACCTTTTGAGGGTGTATCGGATAAGATTATTTTATGAAGTTCATCTAAGATACGTTCATTGGAAACAATAGTTAATCGTTCCTTAAACTCGGTTATCGCCTGTAGGGAAGGTAGGGCAATTTGAAAATTTAATTGTGTTGCGAACCGTATGGCGCGCATCATACGTAGCGGGTCATCAGAATACGTAACGCCAGGTTCTAGAGGGGTTTTTATAACTTTATTCTCTAAATCTTCTATGCCGTTAAAGGGATCCAATAAAATTCCAAAATCAGATTTGTTAAGTGAAAGCGCCAAGGCGTTAATCGTAAAATCCCTACGTTTTTGGTCATCTTCCAAGGTGCCATTCTCAACTATAGGTTTGCGACTTTCACGCTGATAACTTTCTTTACGTGCGCCTACAAATTCAATTTCCATGTCCTCATTTCGAATCATGGCCGTACCAAAATTTTTGAATACAGATACTTGGGGTTTGCCTTTTAGTTTTGAGGCAACCTTTTCCGCTAGTTCAATTCCACTACCAATGGCAACCACATCAATGTCTTTGGGGCTATTCCTGTCTAAAAAATAATCCCTTACAAAACCACCTATAACATAACAATCTATGCAAAGTTCCTGCGCAGCCTGTGAAATAATTTTAAAAATGGGATTGTTTAAAGCGTTTTTGTGGCTCTCTTGCATGTTCTTATTCTCGAATAATCTTCACTGTACCATCATTGGCTAACCTAATAATAGCGGAAGCGAATTCATTCTGTTCATCTTGATGCAAATTTACCACATAGTCTACACCTGATAAAATGGCGCTGTCTATATTTTGGAAACTTTTAGGGGTAGCCGAACCGGATATATTTGCCGAAGTAGATACAATCGGTCTTTTGAATTTACCGATGAGGTATCTGCAAAACTTATCCGAAGCCACCCGAATTGCCAAGGTGTTATCCGACGGGATCAAGTTTTTTGCCACTCCTCTTGGCTTATCATAGATTATAGTGGTAGGTTTGGTGGAAAGGTCCATAAGGTCATATGCTAGGTCGGGCACTTTTTCCACGTGTTTTTCAAGCATGGCAGCATTGGCGACCAAACAAATCAATGCTTTATTGTCATCTCGCTGTTTTAGCTTGAATACCTTTTGAACGGCTAATTCATTGGTGGCATCACATCCAATTCCCCATACGGTATCCGTAGGGTAGAGGATGAGTCCGCCGTTTTCTAGGACCTCTATACATTTATCGATTTCTTCTGTCATAGCTTTCTAATTAGTGTAATTACAGAAAAGTATCTGGAGTAATATTGAAATAGTTTGTCAAAGCTAGCCACTGGGTTCTATTTTTATCTCCGCCGATGTTCGATTTTTTTAAGGAATATTTTTGAGAGCCTAAAATAGGGATTGGGGTTTTGGCTCTTTTTTTCGCCAAAATTGCGTTGGTTCCTCTTAAAAGCGCCATCGCTTTAAACCATAGATCATCTGCTTTTGGCGTCAATTCTAAGAATAGCTCCGAATCTGAAGTTTTTCCTAAAAGTTTATTTGGAGGATATAAAACTCCTTCAGCGCCAATTGGTATAACCGCTTTTACATTGAAGGGTTTTTTATTTTCATAAATCCATTGTTTGTAAGGCCGAAGGTCACCATTTCTGTTGTATTGAATATATCTGGTTTGATTTGCAATGATGTTATCAAGATTTTCTAGATGCTCAGTATAAATCAACCGAAGCCAATCGGATCGATACATCATATCATCATCACAGGTCACGATAATATCTTTTGGAAAAAGTTCTAAGCTATGAACCAATTTTCTGTGCGAACAGGTTAGATCGGAATATTGAATTTGAAATAAGTCACTTTCTAATAGACTTAGCCCGCTAGGAATTTCGTTCTTTAGCGAATTGTGCAACCATAAAATGATTTTTTTCGGTTTCACATCTTGATTAAGAATACTTCTAATAGTTAAATGTAAGGTGTGTAATCTCGTGGGAATAGAAGTTAAAGAAACAATAACCGGAATTTCATTTTTGGCCTTTGCATTGAATGTTTCCTTTGAAAGGCCTGAAAGTTTCATTGAAGTATAAATAGATAATGGTATTTCTTTCAACTTCATTTTACAATGTTGTTATTTGCCTTTTTAAAAATATACCAATTAAAATTATGCAGTCTTTTCAAATTCAAAGATAGATAAGACTTTTATATTTTTGTGGTAATTTGAGACGCATCATGGAGATTCCGAAAATAAGTATCATCGTTAGTACGTATAACGCCGAAGAGTGGTTAAAAAAGGTGCTTTGGGGCTTTGAACAGCAGATTTTCAAAGATTTTGAGGTGGTCGTCGCCGATGATGGTTCTAAAGATACTACAAGGGAGTTAATCGAGGAAATGGCGACAAAAGTGCATTATCCCATTATTCATGTATGGCAGGAAGATGATGGCTTTCAAAAATCGAGAATATTGAACAAAGCAGTAACCACTTGTTCGGCAGAATATATAATAATGACCGATGGTGATTGTATCCCTAGGGAAGATTTTGTTCAGGTCCACTATATAAATAAAGAAAAGGGCTACTTTATTTCAGGCGGTTATTATATGCTGCCCATGAACATATCCAAACTCATTACCTTAGAGGATATTGAAAAGCAGCACTGTTTTAATATTCATTGGCTTAAGGAAAAAGGAATACCGCAAACTTTCAAGAATAATAAGCTCACCGCCAATGGGTTTATATCCAAACTTTTGAACTGGATTACGCCAACCAATGCAAGTTGGAACGGTCATAATTCTTCGGGTTGGAAAAAGGATATAGAAAACGTAAATGGATTTGATGAGCGTATGCAATATGGTGGTCAGGATCGTGAACTTGGGGAGCGACTTTTTAATTTCGGAATTAAATCCAAACAATTACGCTATAGTGCGGTTTGTGTTCACCTAGATCACAAAAGGGGATATAAAACTCCGGAATCCATTGCAAAAAATGTAGGTATTCGAAATAAAACCAAAAAAGAAAAAAGTGTTTGGTCCCACTATGGCATCACCAAGTAGTAAGCTAATTCGTTTTTTTGCTCCAATTCCTTAAGTTCCTTGTAGCGTTCCAACACTCCTAAAGAATTTAAATAGCAAATAATAAATCCTTTTTTTCCATCCAAAATACCAAGTCGTAGAATGTAATGGTTGAAAAATTTCCAGCTGGTCTTTGTTATCATTGCCAGATAAATATACTTTTTCTCCTTATAAAAGGATTCAATGGCCTTCAACCTACCATATTTCAACATTTTATCTTTATAATCCTGATAATTTTTGTAGCAATAATGAGTAAGTTTCTCTTTTAAAATACCTGAAGTACCTTCAACATCCAAGGTTTCATGAACTATTTTACAATCGGAAAACTTTGCCTTACTCTTTCTAAAAAGGCGGTAATTTTTATCGGTCTGCCAGCCGCTATAATTTAATTTCTCATTTTGAAACATAAATTGGCGGTAGAACCAAAATGCCGCGATTTCCGTACCACTTGAAACGGTTTCTTCTATTTCCAGTTGCAAAGCGTTGGATACAATTTCATCGGCATCCAAGAACAAGACCCAATCATTGGAAGCCTGTTTTAACGTAAAGGATTTTTGGTCAGTGAAATTTTCAAACGGATTTTGAATGACCTTTACTCTTGGATCATTTTTTAAAAACTCATAAGTACCATCCGTACTATAGGAATCTACCACGATAATTTCATCTGCAAAAGAAACGGAATCGATACATTTTTCTATATATCCCATTTCATTATAGGTAATAATTAAGGCGGTAAGTTTTTCTTTATTGGTAATCATGTAATTCAATTTGGTAGGCCAGCTCTAATCGGAGTTGACAAAGTTATAACAAAAAAAGAATTAAAAAATTGTATTTAGGGGTATAATTCTTACAAAATTTCAGACTCGTTCCTTTAAGGTTAAGACACCAATATGATTATTAGGTTGCGTAATCAATCCCAGAAAGTTGGGTGCTATAGCAACAATAATTCCAAAAGGCTACGATTAGGCTGTATTTTAATCTATATCGCTACATTATATTCCCGTAATGCGTCGTTTAACGAGGTTTTCTTATTGGTACTTTCTTTTCTTGTCCCAATAATCAAAGCGCAAGGCACATTATATTCCCCGGCGGGAAAATTTTTGGTATAACTACCAGGTATTACTACAGAGCGGGCCGGAACCAATCCTTTTCGTTCCAAAGGGGTTTCTCCGGTAACATCGATTATTTTGGTAGAACCGGTTAGCACAACGTTCGCGCCAAGAACCGCCTCTTTTTCTATTCGTACACCTTCCACTACGATACATCGAGAGCCTATAAAGGCATTATCCTCAATAATAACGGGAGCCGCTTGTAAGGGTTCAAGTACCCCGCCGATGCCTACTCCTCCACTTAAATGGACATTTTTTCCTATTTGGGCACAACTACCCACAGTGGCCCATGTATCTACCATGGTTCCCTCGTCAACATAGGCTCCAATATTCACGTAACTTGGCATTAATATAGTCCCGGAAGCTATATAAGCGCCATGTCTGGCAACTGCATTCGGTACCACCCGAATTCCTTTTTCAGCATAGCCTCTCTTCAACGGCATTTTATCATGGTACTCAAAAATACCAGCCTCCAATGTTTCCATTTTTTGAATGGGAAAATACAAGACAACAGCTTTTTTGACCCACTCGTTAATTTGCCAACCGTTTGAGGTGGGTTCTGCGCATCTTAATTTACCAACATCCAAAAGGTTGATAACCTCTCGTATACTAGCTTGGGTTGCCTTTTCTTTTAATAGTTCCCTATTGTCCCATGCCTTTTCAATTTGTGCTCTCAAATCAGTCATTTTCATCAAAATTTCTTCAAATATAAGTTGAAGTAGAGGAATTCTCCATTCGCAAAAGCACATATATCAAATTATCCTTTATTTTTGCCAAAAATTAAGTTTGGGAAGGATTCTAGCGATTGATTATGGAGTGAAACGTATTGGATTAGCGGTTACGGATGAAATGCAGATGATCGCATTTGGACTAACTACTGTTTCTTCCCCAGAAATTATCACTTATTTATCCGACTATTTTAAAAAGGAAAAGGTAGACCTTATTGTTGTTGGTGAACCCAAACAAATGGATAATTCACCCTCTGAGTCCGAGGCTAATATAAAACCTTTTTTGGAAAAAATTACCGAGAAATTCCCTACCATTCCTATTATAAGGCATGATGAGCGCTTTACCTCCAAGATGGCACTTCAAACCATGTTGGATAGTGGTATGAAAAAAAAGCAACGAAGAAATAAGGCATTGATCGATGAAATAAGTGCAACCATAATCTTACAATCATATTTAAGTATGAATTGATTTTATATGTTAGTAAGATTAGAAATATTCATAAAACGAAAAGTAAGGCAGATATTAAGCTCCTACTATCAAAAAAGGGACCGAGTTAGGCTGAAGAATACCAATTTCGTTTTGATTTCAAGAAATTGTTGGGGAGGCCAAGCATATCAGTGGTTGGGGTTGCCATATAATACCCCGTTCGTAGGGTTGTTCTTATATGGTCCATGTTATATGATATTGCTGCGCGATTTCAATAGCTATATGCAAATGGATTTAGATTTTATTGAAGTTTCAAAGTATGCTGATGCTTATAACAATCATCCCATAGGGCTACTAGGTGGTGACGTGGAAATACATTTTCAGCATTATGAAGATAAAGCAGAGGCCTTGGAAAAATGGAACAGAAGAAAGAGTCGTATGTTGGCAATTAATAAGGATAATTTTTATTTTACTATTTGTGATAGAAGGGGAGTGACAACATCGGATATCCAAGAATTCCATAAAATGGAATTTAAAAATAAACTGTCCTTTTCTTTTGAACGTATTGAAGGTTTAAGCAAATTTGAACATTTAAAATTTATTAAGGACCCTTCTAAAAACAAAGGCATTCCTCCTAACGGAAAAAAAAGGTTTAAGCTTAGCTTTTTGTACTTTGACCTGATACATTGGTTAAATGAAGGATTTGTGACTAGAACTAGATTTAAAGAAAAACAATGATTTTACCCATTATAGCCTACGGAGACCCCGTATTAAGAAAAGTTGCGGATGATATCAATCCTGAATATCCGAATCTAAAGGAGTTGATTTCGAATATGTGGGATACCATGTACAATGCCAATGGGGTTGGTCTTGCAGCTCCCCAAATTGGTTTGCCCATTCGTTTATTTTTGGTGGATACCACACCTTTTTCGGATGATGAAGACCTTGATCCAGAGGAACAGAAGCAATTGGCGGGGTTTAAACAAACTTTTATCAATGCCCATATAGATGAGGAAATGGGAGAAGAATGGCCTTTTAACGAAGGATGTTTAAGTATTCCTGATGTACGAGAGGATGTAACAAGAAAGGACACCATAAAAATCACTTATTTGGATGAGGAATTCAAGGAACATACCAAAACCTTCGATGGTTTATTGGCAAGGGTAATCCAACATGAATACGATCATATCGAAGGAGTTTTGTTTACCGATAAATTATCGGCCCTAAAAAGAAGAATGTTGAAAGGTAGGTTGACCAATATTTCCAAAGGAAAAATCAATGTGGACTATCGCATGAAATTTCCAGCTTTGAAAAAAGGACGTTAAATGCCTTTGTAATTACTAGAAAAGTGTAATCTTTGTCGACTTAAATTTTAAAATAGTTTATGGGTTTAGATAAAATTTTATCCGTTGCAGGAAAGCCAGGCTTGTATAAGTTAATTACACAAACCAGAAGTGGATTTGTCGCGGAATCTTTGTTGGATGGAAAAAGAATTACCGTAAGCCTGCGCAGTAGCGTTAGTGTACTGTCTGAAATAGCCATTTATACCCTAGAGGAAGAAGTACCATTAAGGGAAGTATTTCAAAAAATACAGACCAAGGAAAATGGTGGTAAGACCTCCATTAGCCATAAGGACGAAAAAATAAAGTTGGAAGAATACTTTTTCGAAGTATTGCCCAATTACGATGAGGATCGTGTATATGTAAGTGATATCAAAAAGATTGTTCAATGGTACAATATATTGACCGAAAATAAAATTACCGACTTTTCATCGGAAGAAACGGAAAGTGGTGAAGAGGAATAAAGTGATGAATTAATTACAAAAAAGGCCCTGTATTCAGGGCCTTTTTTTTGTGGTAGTAGACAAAACGGAATGCTTATATTTAGAAACCAATTCAAACATCTCATTAATGGACCAAAAATTAAAGACTGCATTGGCCTTGACCTTTAACTGTTTAATAGCGTTGGGCCTCAATTCCCAAGAAAAAAAGGAGGATATAAAAAAGGCTACAGAGGAACTTCCCCTAGAGCCCGAAAGAACTATTTCCTTCACAACTGAAAAGGGAACTTGGATATCTTTAGATGTAAGTCCAGACGGTAGTACCATTGTCTTCGACTTAATGGGCGACCTGTACACTATGCCGATTTCCGGTGGTAAAGCAACACGCATAACCAATGGGATGCCTTATGATGTGCATCCAAGATATAGTCCGGATGGAAAAAGTCTGGTCTTCATTTCCGATAAGAGCGGATCCGATAATATATGGACCATGGATTTGGCCACCAAAAAAGATAAACAGATAACCAAGGAAAAGAAGCATAACTTTTTCTCTGCGGAATGGACCGTAGACGGGGATTATATCATTGGTGTCAAAGGTAGAAGAAACATTAAACCGCATATTTATCATAAAGACGGGGGTTCTGGTAGTCAATTGGTTAGTGAACCTGAAAATTTAAAACTCATAGACCCAGCGGTTAGTCCAGATGGCAAATTGGTTTATTTTTCGCAGCGCAATTCGGCGTGGAATTATAATGCACAGCTACCTCAATACCAAGTTGGCACCTATGAATTGGAGGATGGGGATATGGCCGTTATCACTTCACGATATGGGTCCGCTTTTACACCAACGCTTTCAGCAAACGGGCAATGGTTGGTGTACGGAACACGTTTTGAAGCGGAAACAGGACTTGTGTTGAGAGATTTAACGACCGGGGAAGAACGTTGGTTGGCCTATCCAGTGCAGCGTGACGAACAGGAGTCCGTTGCTCCTTTAGGTGTATTGCCCGCCATGTCATTTACACCGGATAGTAAGTCACTTATAGCCTCCTATGGGGGTAAAATTTATAAAATAGCAATCACCGAAAATACGGCTACCGAAATTCCATTTAGCGTAGATGTCTCTTTAGATTTAGGCCCACGACTATCATTTAAATATCCTATTAGCGATACGGAGGAAGCGTTAGCAAGTCAAATACGTGATGCAAAACCATCACCAGACGGTTCCAAACTGGCATTTACGGCCTTGAATAGGCTATATGTAATGGATTTTCCAAACGGTACTCCAAAGCGCCTGACCCAGCATGATTTTATAGAGGCCCAGCCTTCCTGGTCACCAGACGGTAAGTATATTGTATTTACAAGCTGGGAAAAGGACGGGGGACATTTGTTTAAGGTCAATACAGCGGGTAGGCCACTACCTGTTCGACTTACCAAA
>JBBSKR010000016.1:0-30550 GCA_038256135.1 Flavobacteriales bacterium
AAAACAACATCCCCAACACCATGGGAACTAATACTAAATACTTTAACTGCCAGACTTTTTTTGATTTTGATTTTTGTAACATGACGATTCGTTTTTTGATTAATGATTTTGTGAAAAATTGATTGATGAATGAGATATGTTCGGTTTGAAAAACTTGTGATAATAGCTGCTGATAATGAGCTGATTTATGCGCTTTGGCCACTTGGGCATCGGCAATGAATTCATGCAGTTCTGCGGTTCTATTTTGATAAACGTACACCAACGGATTAAACCATCCTATAATGCGCATCAATTCAAAAAACAACAGATCCCACGTATGTCCCTGTTTGATATGCACCAATTCGTGTGCAATGATGGTATCATGTTTTTTGGCCATTACTTTATCGCCCAAAAAAATCGATTTGAAAAATGAAAAAGCCACGGAACTATTGTTAATGATAATCTGGGTAAAATCTTCATATTTAATTTGTTTTCCCTGCTTTTTCAATTGGTACAATTGTCCAATCTTGTATAAGAATATAAGGGTAGCAAACAACATTCCTGTTATAAGAACCCACTCTTGCCAAGTCAACTGAAAAAGAGGGTTTTCAGTGGATTGAACCTTCATTAACGAAGGTTCCAAATTCCACCAAAACTCTGAATACTTAGCAAAATTCTGTGGCACTTCTTTCCTAAAAGCCTCAATCTTAACCCAAGGCAATACCAAGGAAAGGATATAGGTGCCAATCAGGTAAACCCTGTTCCATTGAAAAAAGGTTTCTCCCTTTAGAAAGAAATCATAAATGATCAAAAACAATAATTGAAAGGCGATGCATTCTAATATATATTGTACCATTTGAACGTGATTTACTCTTTTGTTTTTTTATTTGCCTCTGCCGGCTTGTCAGCTTTTCTAATTTCTTTTAGTACCGACTCCAACTCAGAAAGATTCATGTCGTTTTTCTTCATAAAAAAGGAAACCATGCTTTTAAAGGACCCCTGAAAGTAACCATCTACCAACTTATTGATGGATTGGTTACTATAGTCCGATTTCTGAACCAACGGGAAATAGAGATAGCCCTTTCCTTCCTGTTCGTGGTCTACAAAACCCTTGCTTTCCAAAATTCTAACAATGGTAGAAACCGTATTATAAGCAGGTTTTGGCTTTGGTAATTGTTCTATAATAGCGGCAACATTGCATTTCTGTAATTGCCATAAAATATGCATCACTTCTTCCTCGGCCTTTGTTAACTGTTTCATTTTTTAAAACTTGATTATTTATTCCCTAAATATGTTGCATCCCATTTACGGTCTGACAGTGGCCTCTCGACTCCGAACCAAGTCCTCTCGACTCCGCTCGAGGTGACAGAATTGGGGTCAAAAAAATTCATTAAAACATAAGCGCATAATAAATTAAAAACTTACTCCCTATCCTGTCAAAGTGATCAAATACGATTTACCAGCTTAATTCAACTAATCTTTTAGTTTAATAATTCAAATATAACTAAATATTTAGTTCAAACTAATTTTTTAGTTATAAATTTTATTGGATTGCATCAAAACTGTAACTTTTCGACCTTATCTTAGTCGAAACAACATTATTATTTTAGGCGATGGACATTGTGTTATTGATACTTGGATTTATATTAATGATCGCAGGGATTTTAGGAAGTTTCTTGCCTATTCTACCTGGACCTCCGGTAAGTTGGGTGGGTTTGCTCTTACTGCACATGACAAGCACTATTCCCATGAATTGGACATTCTTAGGAATTACTTTGGCGATTGCCTTGGTAGTGTTTGCCTTGGATTATATTATACCGGCTATGGGGACAAAAAAGTTCGGGGGTACACGTGCCGGTGTCATTGGCACCACTTTGGGACTATTCGTAGCCCTTGTCTTCCCTATATTTGGTCCGTTCGGAATTATTATTTGGCCATTCATAGGTGCTTTGGCTGGGGAATTGTTAAATAAGGCGGACAAAAAAACCGCTACAAAAGCGGCTTTTGGTTCCTTCTTAGGTTTTTTGACCGGTACCTTTATAAAGTTTATGGTCGCTATCGTTTTTTTAGGTTTGTTCCTCTCCAAGGCATGGCAACACAAGGCAGTCTTGTTTCCCAATTTTAATTAGCCTTATTCATTGATCCACTTTATTTTTGACTGGATAGCATCACGTTTTCCTTCGGGCAGTTCTCCATCAAAATGACCCATATAAAAGAATCCCAGGCACCTTTCTCCTTCTTCCAAAGGCATGAATTCATCCATATAGGTAATGAGTTCGGGGGAAGACCAGTACGCTCCAATACCCAACTCGGTACATACCAACCACATGTTTTGAACGGCCATAGCAACTGCGGCCACTTCTTCCCATTCCGGCAAGGATTCTTTGGGGTCTCGTTGCATACAAATGGTGATGATAGCGCCCGCCTTTTGCGGGGTTTCCTGTAGCTTTTTAATTTTCATCGCCTTGGGCCTGGCATCCACCTCCTCATATTTTTTGGCCAAGAATGCTCCTAAACGATGCTTCGCCTCCCCTTGAATTACCTTAAAGCGCCAAGGTTCTGTTTTTTTATGATTTGGGGCCCAATTGGCCGCTTCCAATACTTTTTCAATATCCGCCTTCGCTATGGGCTTATCATTGTATTGAACCGGAAATATGGAGCGTCTTTTCTTTATTGTATCAAATATCATATCTGTTAAATTCGTTGTTCGCTTTTGGTTGTTCGTTGTCGGTTGTCGGTTGTCGGTTGTCGGTTGTCGGTTGTTGGTTGTTGGTTGTTGGTTGTCGGTTGTCGGTTGTCGGTTGTCGGTATCGAAGTTGTAAAATTAAGTATTCAAGATTAAATTGGCTCCTGGCTCCTTGCTCCTTGCTCCTTGCTCCTTGCCCCTTGCCCCTTGCCCCTTGCCCCTTGCTCTTAAGAAAAATCTTATTTATTAAAACTTCTTACATAATACTAAATCCTATCCTCTAAAAACAACTCCATACAATTCCTTAACACCGGATTAGTATGTTCTTTTTTCCAGATAACCGAAAGTTCCGCGCGTTGAGAAATATCCTTGAGTTCAATAAACTTCACCCGCATTTGAAATCCGTTCTGTAAAGCCGTAGGTACGATGGCAATACCCATATGGTTCTCTACCAGCTTAAAAATGGTGTGGGCGTGAACCGATTTATGTGAGATTTTTGGTGTAAAGCCCGCGTCTTGACAAATACCCATAATCGTATCATAATACAACGGACTGTAGGCTTGACTAAAAAGAATAAAATCATTTTTCGCAAATTGATGCATTCCCGTAAACTCATTTTGGGGCAATGGATGACTTTCAGGAAGTACCAAAGAAAATGTATCCCTAAAAATTGTTTTCATTTGTAAGGTGCCGGGTACTCTGGAAAGACGGACAAAACCCATATCCAATTGGTCGTTTAAAACAGCATCGACTTGGGCAAAATTTGACAGTTCTTCCAAAGAGGTCTTAACCTTTGGGTACGTGTCCTTTATTTTCAACAACAAATTTGGAATCACCTCCTGCATGGCAGAACCTAAAAATCCTATGCGTAATTCACCACTATTTCCCTCACCAAGGTGTTTTAACTGTCTTTTTACCTTTTCTAAATGATTGAAAATAAATTTTACCTCGTCCTTTAAAAAATGCCCCGCCGGTGTTAACGAAACTTTTTTCTTATTACGTTCCAATAATTGGGCATCCAATAGCTCTTCCATTTGTTTGATTTGCCTGCTCAATCCCGGTTGGGAAATGAATAGTTTTTCAGCTGCTTTTCTAAAATGCAATTCTTCGGCAACTGCCAGAAAATAGTTTAGATGACGCAATTCTATTTGATTACTCATAGTTATGAATCCTTGATTATAATGATATTGCCGATTATCAAAAATAGGTATTATTTTTAATAATCATCTAAAGACATTAAAGCCATGGCTGAAAAAGTATTCAAATTAGGGGAGGATTGGCTTACCGCCGGGAAAGCTTTGAAAATAACTATTGGAACTATTTCCATTACCCTATCTGAAAAGACGCAACAAAAGATAGTGCACAGCTGGAGCATCGTTCAAAAGATTGTGGATAAAGGACATCCGGTTTATGGTATCAATACCGGTTTTGGCCCTTTATGTACTACCAAAATATCGAAATCCGAAACCCACATCCTACAGACGAATATACTTCAAAGTCATAGTGTTGGCGTGGGTACACCCATACCATCGGATATTGCAAAATTAATGCTGATCCTAAAAGTCCATTCCTTGGCAAAAGGGTATTCAGGTATTGCCGTTGGCACCTTGAAACGAATTATTTGGCATATAGAAAACGATGCCATTCCCGTAGTGCCTTTACAAGGATCCGTTGGCGCCTCAGGAGATTTGGCACCCCTATCCCATCTTTTCCTTCCACTTATAGGATTGGGAAAGGTTGTGTATAAAAATAAAACGATTACTACCGCAGCTTTATTTGAAAAAACCGGACTTAAAGCCATTCCGCTGGGCCCTAAGGAAGGCCTTGCATTGATCAATGGAACCCAATTTATTGCGGCACATGGGGTACAGGTGGTTGCGAAGCTTCACTCCTTACTTTCCCAAGCCGATATTATAGGCGCCATGATGATCGAAGGATTGCAAGGATCTGTAAAACCTTTTTATAATGAACTCCATGCCTTACGCCCATTCAAAGGCAATGTTCATGTTGCCAAAAGGGTTAAAAAGCTATTGAAAGGTTCTGAAATTATGGAAAATCATATAGATTGCGAAAAGGTACAGGATCCCTACTCCATTCGATGTATACCCCAAGTGCATGGTGCTTCGCGTACAGCTTGGTTACATTTAAAAGAGCTATTGGAAGTAGAATTGAATTCCGTCACGGACAATCCCGTTATCATAGATGAGGAATTGACCATTAGCGGTGGGAATTTTCACGGACAACCCTTGGCCATGGCACTGGATTATGCTTGTTTGGCCGCATCTGAACTTGGTAATATTTCCGATAGAAGAATCTATTTAGCCTTGGAAGGGAATAGTCCCGGGGTTCCCAAATTATTGATGAAGGATACCGGTATCAATTCCGGTTATATGATTTTACAATATACCACAGCAGCCCTGGCCAGCGAGAACAAAGGGCTGTGTTTTCCTTCGAGTGCGGATAGTATTCCCACTTCATTGGGTCAAGAGGATCATGTAAGCATGGGATCTATTAGCGGTCGAAAAGCGCTACAGGTTATTGGTAACGTGGAGAAAATATTGGCCATAGAATTGTTGACCGCTGCTCAGGCATTTGAATTCCGCAAACCTTTAAAATCCGGGATATACTTGGATGAGGTCCATAATGCCATTCGTGAACAGGTTGCCTTCGCCGCTAAAGATCGGGTTTTTGCTGATGATATCGAAAAAGGAATAGAAATGATCCGTAACAAGACTATAATTAACGTTGTGGAACGGGTTCAGAAGCAACAAAACATCTCATTAAAAACAAAGCATTCAAGTGAATTTGAAGTATATTGATTCCATGGAAAAAACAACACTCATAGGTCCTTTCAAACAAATAGTGACTATGTCGAGACTTCCCCTAAAAGGGCCGATAAAAGATAATGAACTGCAAATTATACCCGATGGGGGAATCCTCATCAGGAATTCCAATATAGAAGCCCTAGGCAATTTTGAAACCTTACAAGAAAAAGAAAACCCTACAGAAACCATTTTTTTAAAGGGTGATCACATCTGTCTCCCGGGTTTTATTGATGCACATACCCATATTTGTTTTGCAGGTTCGCGCGCCAAGGATTATGCCATGCGCAATGCAGGTAAATCCTATTTGGAGATTGCGCATTCCGGTGGCGGAATTTGGGATACGGTAACCCAAACAAGAAAAGCAACACAGGAAGAATTAACCAAGAGCACGGTCAAAATTGCCAATCGGCATTTAAAAAATGGAACCACTACCATCGAAGTTAAAAGTGGTTATGGCCTTACGGTAGATGAAGAACTTAAAATGTTGCGGGCCATTAAAAAAGCAAATGAAACTACATTATCAGATTTAGTGCCAACGTGTCTGGCGGCACATATGTTACCAAAGGATTTTGAAGGTTCAGAATCCGATTATCTAGCAGAAATAAGCACCCAACTTTTCCCGAAGCTTCAGACGGAGCAATTGACCAATCGGATTGATGCGTTCATTGAAGATAGTGCATTTTCAGCTGCGCAAATCGTCCCCTATTTTAAAAAAGCAAAGGAATTGGGCTTTGATGTAACGGTACATGCCGATCAATTTACTCCCGGCGGAAGTAATGTGGCGGTCAATTTTGGTGCCGTAAGTGCCGATCATTTGGAAGTCAGCACAGTAGATGAAATAAGGTTACTGGCAAATAGCGATACTATTGCCGTTGCCTTACCAGGAGCTTCCATTGGATTGGGATGTGATTTTACGCCTGCACGTAAACTATTGGATGCAGGCGGCGCACTCGCCATTGCAAGTGACCACAACCCCGGTTCTGCTCCAATGGGCGACCTGCTTACCCAGGCAAGTATCTTGGGTACTTTTGAAAAATTGACCAATGCAGAGGTACTTGCCGGAATTACCTTTCGGGCCGCAGCAGCTTTAAGATTAACCGATCGCGGTAGATTGGAAGTAGGATTATTGGCCGATATGGCGGTATTTCACAGCAATAATTACCAAGACATTTTATACAATCAGGGTAATTTGAAACCTTGTATGATTTGGAAAAAGGGTGAACTGGTCTTTGATAAACATAGGTAGTTGATGGTTGATGGTTGATGGTTGACAGTTGACAGTTGACAGTTGACAGTTAGCATAAAACTCTTTAACTTTTTAACTCTTTATTATAAAAAACATGGACTTCAAAACACAGTTACGACAAGGGATTCCGACAGAATTACCCGATAAAAAACAACCTTCCCCTTCCTATAGCCACGCCCCAAAACGCAAGGAAATCCTTTCTTTATCAGAAAAGCAATTGGCCATTAGAAACGCACTACGGTATTTTCCATCGGAATGGCATTCCATATTGGCACCTGAGTTTGCTGAGGAACTACAAACCTACGGCCGTATTTATATGTATCGTTTTCAGCCATCCTATAAACTATTTGCACGGCCTATATCAGCGTATCCTGCCAAAATCACACAAGCGGCAGCCATCATGCTGATGATACAGAACAATTTAGACCCTGCCGTGGCGCAACATCCTCAAGAACTGATTACTTATGGTGGTAATGGGGCTGTTTTTCAAAACTGGGCGCAATACCTTTTAACGATGCAGTACTTGGCGGAAATGTCCGAGGAACAGACCTTACACATGTACTCTGGTCACCCTATGGGCCTTTTTCCATCATCCAAAGAAGCCCCTAGGGTGGTGGTCACCAACGGGATGATGATCCCAAATTATTCGAAACCGGACGATTGGGAAAAATACAATGCCTTGGGTGTCACCCAATACGGGCAAATGACAGCTGGTTCCTACATGTATATTGGTCCGCAAGGAATCGTTCATGGTACGGCAATCACGGTTATGAACGCTTTTAGAATAGTATTGAAGACTAATGAAGTCCCGGCAGGAAAGTTATTTCTCACTGCAGGATTAGGAGGAATGAGCGGTGCACAACCCAAGGCCGGAAACATTGCCGGATGCATCACCATCTGTGCAGAAGTCAATCCACTTGCCGCCAAAAAAAGATTTGAACAAGGTTGGGTGGACGAACTCTTACAAGACTTGGATGCATTGGTACTCCGTACAAAAAAAGCAATAGCGCAAAAGGAAGTGGTTTCGTTGGCTTTCATCGGCAATGTGGTAGACGTATGGGAGTCTTTTTATAAAGAAGAAATTTACATTCATTTAGGCTCGGACCAGACCTCGTTACACAATCCTTGGGCAGGTGGATATTATCCTGTCGGACTTTCCTTTGAAGAAGCCAACACGATGATGAACGTAAATCCGAAAGGCTTTAAAAATGAAGTTCAGAAAACCTTACGCAGACATGCAGACGCCATCAATCTTCACACCCAAAAAGGGACCTATTTCTTTGATTATGGCAATGCTTTTTTATTGGAAGCATCCAGAGCGGGAGCAGAAGTGATGGCAGCGAATAACATCGATTTTAAATATCCTTCCTACGTGCAGGATATTCTTGGGCCTATGTGTTTCGATTATGGCTTTGGCCCCTTTCGGTGGGTATGTTCTTCCGGTGATTCAAAGGACCTACAAAAAACGGATGCCATTGCCTTGCGCGTGATGAAAGCCATCAAAAAAGATGCCCCCGGTGAAATTCAGCAGCAGCTACAGGACAATATAAAATGGATTGCAGAAGCAGAGCAAAACAAGCTGGTCGTAGGTTCAAAAGCTAGGATATTGTACGCGGATGCAGAGGGCAGGGCGGAAATAGCTTTGGCATTTAATGATGCTATTGCGAACGGAGATCTGTCTGCCCCTGTTATTTTGGGTCGAGATCACCATGATGTAAGCGGAACGGATTCCCCTTACCGGGAAACAAGTAATATTAGGGATGGCAGTAAGTTCACTGCGGATATGGCCATTCACAACGTCATTGGCGATAGTTTTAGAGGTGCTACTTGGGTATCTATCCATAATGGTGGCGGTGTAGGCTGGGGAGAAGTGATCAATGGCGGATTTGGGTTGGTTTTAGATGGATCAAAGGAAGCCGAAAGAAAACTTAAGAATATGTTGTTCTACGATGTCAATAATGGAATAGCAAGGCGTAGTTGGGCACGGAATAAGGAAGCTATGTTTGCCATTGAACGAGAAATGAAAAGAAATCCGAAATTGAAAGTGACATTTCCTAACTTAGTGGAAGAAAAATTATTGGAAGGTTTATTTAACTAAAAGGTCTGTGTATTGGATACCAATTTTTATAAGCCTTCATTAAATCAAACTATCATTATTGAAAGGAACAACGAAGCAAATTGAACCTTCCAATTCCTAAAAGGGTATCATGATCGAGAATTATACAGTGCCTAATGCTAAAAGTTGGAAAGGAAGAGTCTCTAGCGATACACTTTATTTACATGAATTAATAAAGTGTCTTCCTTTAGTCGATTTTAAAAACAGTTCTACTGACAAAAGTATTGCCTTATTGGGGTATTCCAGCGATGACGGAATTAAAAGTAATCACGGAAGAATTGGTGCTTCCATGGGTCCTGATGCTATTCGGTTGCAACTCGGTAAAATGCCTAACCACTTGTCACCGGAAGTCGGACTTTTCGATTTAGGAGACTTAACAAGTCCGGATGGTGATGTAAAAGCCATTCAAGAACAATTGGCCAAGGCCGTTAATCTAATTAAAAACCAAAATGGTTTTCCCATTATTTTAGGTGGTGGTCACGATCTTGCATATGGTCATTTTAATGGCTTGTTAGAACAACTACCGGATGATAAAACCATCGGTATCATTAATTTTGACGCCCATTTTGATTTAAGGCCCAACTCACAAGGAAACAACTCCGGGACTCCTTTCTACCAAATAGCGGAAGACCAAAAGGCGGAAGCAAAGTCTTTTAAGTATTTAGCATTGGGAATAAGAGAGGATGCGAATACCAAAGATCTATATGAGTTCGCCGAAGCGAACCAGGCCTTTTATTTACAGCGCGAATATTTTGATATCAGCTTTTTGGAACATGTACAATTGAGACTGATGCAGTTTATTGAGGATGTCGATTACTTGTATACGACCATTGATCTAGATGGTTTTTCGTCCGCCTATGCCCCTGGTGTGAGCGCAGCCTCGCCTATGGGCTTCTCCCCAGATATCGTATTGGAATGTCTAAAATTGATTCTCGAATCAGGGAAATTGGAAGGAATCGATGTGGTAGAATTGAACCCAAATTTTGACGTGGATGATCAAACGGCAAAGTTGGCAGCTTCTTTAGTGCATTATGTGATTCACCACCTTTAGTTGGGGTCAAGGTTAAACAAAAAAAGCCTCCCATACGGAAAGCCTTTCATTGGGTACTACCGGCATAAAACCGATAAACACAATTGCCTCAATTGTTGTCTGAGGCACAACACAACGACGTAAAGATAATAAAGGTTTTTAATTATTATGATATACACCGTGATTTCTTATTCGAAACAGGGTGCGAATCGAAATCTATAGCACTTCTTTCAGGGTCATTAAGAGTTCGTATACTTGTTCCTTTTCTTGAAAAGTGAATTGTTTTTCCTCAAACCAATCATGGATTTTTATTTTTTCATTTTCAATTTGGGCATTACGGATGGACTGTAAGGAAACTAAATGCCAATGCGTTCCCTTTTTGCGGGAAACGGAATAACCAATTTCTTCCATGATATAAGATTGCTTCGGAGCATTAATAAGTCGGATTCCATTTTTTAAAATGGCAAGGGTATCGGTCAAACCAACTACTTCAGAGAAGGAGTATCTAGCAAAATCATTGAAGCCATCCTGTGCTACATTATATAGTTTATCCCCAATTTTTAGCTTTTCCATAGAATAAAAGCTGCAAATTTAAACGGACATGGTTGGAAATAGAATGGATACCGGTTTTAATTATCCACAAATAAGTTTTAATGCTATTTAACCTAGAACAATTAGGCCATGCCTTTCATGGTTAACAGCGTAGTAACCCAAACAATTACACAGGATAAAAAAATACCGATGGTGTTGGCAATAAATGCCTTTCTTCTTTCCATCTTAAAAAGATAGCTGGCAATGCTACCCGCATAAACACCAGTGCCCGGAACGGGAAGCATTACAAAAAATATAAGTCCGTAAAAACCATATTTTTTTATTCTTTCTCCGGATCCTACTTTAGCTCTCCTTGCAACGAAAATCGCACCTTTTTTATAAAAATGCCACTTGAGTAGTGATTTATTAATAGTGTTTAAAAAGAACATCATAATAGGAAAAACCAGCAAGTTGGCTAAAAAACAAGCCCCCAATACCATATAAATATTCACACCATTGAGAAGGCCGTAGGGTATACCAACTTTAGCCTCTCCCAAGGGAGAAATGCTCCATAATATTGCTATGATCAAGTCCTTTATCAAAATTTGTTTTTAAGGGTTTGCAAAATTACACCCTTCTTAAAAAAAACTTTCCCTTTAAAATCATAAATAATGCTAAGACACCCATCTAGGAAGCGAGCGGTGCCCTTATAAATAGCTGCTGAGAGGATTAGCGAGTTCCTTCAATCCTAACATCGTATGGTAAGTTGAAATTTTTATGTAACAATACTTTTTACTTTTAAAGTTTGGCGTTACCTGCCCCTAACTATTAAATACCTATTTTTAAATTTTTTGTCGAAATCTTAATTCTGTTCATTCCTAAATATGAAAAAACAAAATTCCCGGAGGACCTTTATTAAAAAGGCTTCCCTTACCACCGCTGCCTTGGGCACGACACCTTATTTACTTTCATCTCCTGATAATGAACATCTAGTCATTGAAAGGACGTATTCCAACCAAGATTTTACTGCAAATGACCAAATTAATTTGGCTTTGATCGGTACGGGAATCCAAGGAATATATGATACGCAATCCGCACTAAAGGTTAATGGCGTCAACTTGGTTGCTGCTTGTGATCTATATACCGGCAGATTGGAAAGGGCGAAAGAGCTTTGGGGTCAAGATATTTTTGTGACCAGGGACTATAGGGAAATTCTTGATCGGAAAGATATTGATGCTGTCATCATAGCTACTCCAGATCATTGGCATCAAACCATAGCTGTAGCGGCACTTAAAGCTGGCAAACATGTGTATTGCGAAAAACCGATGGTGCAAAATTTTGGCGAAGGACAGGAAATTATTAAAGCGCAAAAGGATTCGGGAAAAATCTGTCAAATAGGTAGCCAAGGTATGTCCTCGCTCGGAAATGAAAAGGCGAAACACCTATATGAAGAAGGTGCGATTGGTGATATTGTGATGTTGGATATGTACAATGACCGATATTCTGCAGAAGGGGCTTGGCAATATCCTATTCCTCCGGATGCAAATCCAAAGACCGTAGATTTCGATACATTTTTAGGGAATGCCCCAAAAGTACCCTTTGAACCTAAACGTTTTTTTAGGTGGCGTAACTATCAGGATTATGGAACAGGGGTCGCTGGTGATTTATTCGTCCATGCCTTTTCTACCTTGAATCATATCATCAGTTCGCATGGTCCCAATAGGGCCTTGGCCACAGGAGGTCTAAGATATTGGAAGGATGGTAGGGATGTGCCCGATGTTTCGATTACATTGTATGACTACCCAAAAACAGACACCCATGCAGCTTTCAATGCTGCTTTCCGAATTAATTTTATTGCAGGCAGCGGTGGAGGCGGTGGTTTTAAGTTAATAGGTACCGAAGGTGAAATGGAAGTGGGACAAAATTCGGTGACTCTTAAACGATCAAAATTGGAAATGATACCCGGCGGATACTCCATGGTTTCGTTTACTGAAGAAATGCAGGAAAAAATAAAAAAGGAATACGCATCCAAGAATCTAGAGCCTAGGGCATCCAGTCTTTCAACAGGCACAACTACGTGGTCGGCACCTAGGGATTATAAGGGAGGGCACTATGACCATTTTTATAATTTCTTTACAGCGATACGAAACTATGGAAATGTAATCCAAGATCCCACTTTTGGGCTACGCGCTTCAGGAGCAGCACTTTTGGCAAATGAAAGTTATTCAAGAAAACAGCCTGTTAGTTGGGATCCGACCGCAATGAAACTGATATAATCAACTGCTCTGTCTTGATGATATGGAAATTTCCATCGTCCCATTTATATTGAAGAAATCAATAAAGTCACGCCAAAAAAAAAGGCTATCCCTTGACCCAAAAAACGGAAATAGCATTGGAAGAAACCACGAAATTGGAGCAAAGAACAGAAGCCCGGGCTAGCTAAGTTGATGTTACCCGAGTTGAATCAGTAACTTTCTTTCATCCAATCATAAGGCGTCCTTTTCATCCAAAGACCACGTGTAAAATCAGGAAAATCTTGGGGTTCCCCGTTATTGGCGATCGAAACTTCAGAAAGTGGCGTTACAGCACTCCAAGCAGCGGCATCATAAGCATCTAAGGGTGGTGCAATGTTCTGTTTGGCAGATTCTATAAAGGCATTCATCACAAAGAAGTCCATCCCCCCATGACCCGCATCCAGCGCATAGTCACCGTATTTTTTCCATAAGGGATGATCATATTTGTCTAGCCATGGTTTTGCCTCATCCCATGCATGCGGTTCGGATTGCCCTTCAACGTAGATTCGGCTCCCGTCAACCTCCCAAAGTCCGTTGGCTCCTTGCACCCTAAAGCCCAAGGAATAAGGCCTTGGAAGATTAACGTCATGTGTGATAATGATAGTTTCACCGTTAGCGGTATCAATGGTTGAGGTAATCACGTCGCCTTGTTTGAATTTTACTTTGGCATTGGGATGGTCTTCTCCCCTTTGCTTTACAATATAATTATGTAAACCAATGCCTTTGGTGGCATGCGAGGTCATGGACATAAATCGATTGCCTCTGTTGATATCGGCCATTACGGCAATTGGCCCAAGACCGTGTGTAGGATAGACATCGGCATTTCGTTTAACGGAATGTTGCGTGCGCCATTTGGACTCGGAGATGCCTTTCTCCCCGAATTCCACTCCCTTTCCGTAAGCGGTTTTGCCATCATTAAGTTTCACATGCCGCAAATCATGCTGGTAGCCGCATCTAAAATGGACCAACTCCCCAAAAACATTTTGTTTGACCATGTTCAAAACCGCCAAAATATCCCTTCGGTAATTTACATTTTCCAAGATCATCATGTGCGTACCCGTACGTTCATGGGTATTGACCAAATCCCAACATTCCTCCAAGGTATTGGATGCAGATACCTCAACTCCGGCATATTTACCGGCTTCCATGGCATCTACGGTCATACGCGTGTGCCATAGCCACGGTGTAGCGATAACCACGGCATCCACATCGGCTTGTGACAAAAGATTTTTATAATCCATATCATTTGCACCAAACACTTTTGGCGATTTGCCACCAGCATCTGCAATCAGTTTTTTTGCTATTGCAATTCTTGCGGCATCAATATCACATATCGCGGTTACGTTAACATCCTTTCTCAATAGCAAATTTTCCAAATGATTGGTTCCCCGCAGCCCAACTCCGATCAGCCCCACATTCAATTTATCAGCTGCACCAAATTGGTCGCGTGCAAAACTTGGTATTGCAAATAGACCCATACTGGCTATTGAGGTGTTTCTAATAAAATCTCTTCTTGTTGCCATCATCGGAAAATTAATATGAATTCGGAATTTATAAAAAACATGTCGAATGATTACCACTAACAGTCAATTTTAATAGCGATACATCTAAAATGAGGTGTGATTTTTAGTGGTATTCCCTATTTTTGCCCCATAAACTAGAAATCATGACCTTACTTTTAATGGCCGCCGGAAGCGGTAGTAGATATGGAAAACTAAAACAGTTCGATGATTTAGGGCCTAACGGGGAATTCTTGATGGAATTTGCCATTTATGACGCTATTCAGAATAATTTTGATCAGATCGTCGTCATTACTAAAAAAGAAAATGTTTCCTTTTTGGAAGAACATCTTTCCAAAAGATTACCAAAAACGATGAAATTGGATGTTCTTGCACAAGAACTTACCGATTTACCGGATGGCGTAACGTTTACCGGTGAGCGAAAAAAACCATGGGGTACGGCACATGCCGTATGGACGGCAAGAAATGTAATCAGCGGTCCGTTCGTGGTCATCAATGCCGATGACTTTTATGGCCAGGAAGCCTACAAGAAAGCTGCAGATTTTATGAAATCGGATGAAAATGCCTACGCACTTTTGGGCTATACTCTAAAGGACACCTTGTCCGAGCATGGATCAGTTTCGAGAGGGGTCTGCGAAGTGGAAGGCAATAACTTGATATCCGTAGAAGAGCGACTTAAATTGGTTCAAAAAGGCGACAAGGTTATTGATGAGGATACCCAGTTGGAATTTACAGGAGACGAACAGGCCAGTATGAACTTTTGGATCTGTAGACCTTCTATTTTTGATAAAATAGAATCTGAATTCAGGATTTTTCTAAATGACGAGGAACGCATCGCTAATGGCGAACTGTATATTCCGTTGATGATACAGGAAATGCTACAGGCAAATGAAATTACAGTAAAATGTATACCATCAGGAGGCGATTGGTTTGGGGTTACCTATGCCAGTGATAAGGAAAAGGCCATGGACAGCCTTCAGGAAAAGACCAAAGAGGGCCAGTACATAGCTCCCTTATGGAAGTAAAAACGAAAAACCATACCCCGGAAGAACTACATCGTTTACTGGGGTATTTTTCCATTAATATTAGTGAGGTCAAATTTGAACCACTGACCTCCGGATTAATAAATGACACCTACCTCGTTTATTCCGAACAGAATCCAACACATATTTTACAGCGCATCAATGATAGCGTCTTTAAAGATGTAGCAGGATTGATGAACAATTGCGCTACCGCATTAGAGCAACTAAACGCACAGGGATATACTAAGTTTGAACTTATAAAGACCAAAAAAGAGGAATATTTCTATCAAGGTCCCGAAGGCTTTTGGCGTCTGGTGAACTACATTGCTCATACCGTAACGTATGACACAACCAACAGTTTACAAATAGCTTTTGAAGCTGGTCGTATTATTGGAAGGTTCCAAACCTTGTTACAGCATGAAGACCCCTCAAACTATAAAGATACCATTCCCGATTTCCATAATTTGGAACTTAGGATGAATCAATTTGAGGAAGCCTTTTCCAATACTTCAGTGGATAAAATGGAAGAATGCAAATCGGTCATCAAATTTGTAAAAAGTACATCGGTACTACTTCAAAAAAATATTTCAACCACGCTCCAAGTCCGTATTTGCCACAATGACACCAAATTGAATAATATCCTCTTTTCTAAAGACACGGACAAGGCACTTTGCCTTATCGATTTGGACACCATCATGAAGGGTCATTTTTTATTTGATTTTGGGGACGCCGTACGAACTATAGTCAATCCGGCAAGGGAAGACGAACAAAACAACTCCCTAATTCAATTTAGAACCGATTTTTTTGAGGCTCTCGTTAGGGGCATGGCCTGTAACGAACATATTTGGACCGGACAAGAATTACAATCGCTACCATATGGTGCCGTTTTGATGCCCTTTCTACATGGCCTCCGTGCACTTACAGACTATTTAAATGGAAATACGTACTATAAAGTTTCCTACGAAAAACAAAACTACGACCGAGCAAAAAGCTTGTTCCAGTTTACAAAAAAGACCTTGGAACAGCTTCCCTTTATCAGACGAACGATAGACGAAAATTTTTCCATTCAACGTAGATAAATTGTTTTCGTATATACCTAAACTAAAAAGAGTCCGATCTTTAAAGATCGGACTCTTTTACGAGAACACTATATGAAAATGAAAAATTTTATTTCGTTTTTATTACATAATAAACTTACAGGTATTCTTAAAGACTAGAAATAAATTGATGCCAACTGCTTAAATTTTGTGGTGAGATGGCCTATTTTTGTTGTCTACGCAAAATTAGCGCCATGAAGATTCGTATAAAAGGGAATTCCATTCGGTTTCGATTGACCCAAACTGAGGTTAAAGCGCTTTCAGAAAATGGTGAAATTTACGATAGTACTAATTTCGGGAAGGCAAAATTTACCTACGGCGTTGTCTTAAATAAAGGAATTGAACACCTACAAGCGAGTTTCAAGAATAACAATATTACACTAGAAGTTCCCCTAAAAAATGGCACGTCTTGGCATAATAATGATATCATTACGTATGACAACACCATTAAAACGTCTGAAGGAAACGAATTATATCTGCTTTTAGAAAAAGATTTTACCTGTCTGGACAATAGTGTCGAGGATCAATCCGATAATTATCCCAATCCGAAATCGAGTTAGGTGTTAATCATCCACCCTATAGTTTTTCGTTATCCCTTTTTCCAGTCAAGACACTTTTTTACTGTAGCCAGTACGACCATCTCCCACATAATTAGTAAGTTTAAGACATGGATTCAAAAGCGAATAGAAACGTTTCCTTTAGGGGATCAGAAGATTTTCTCGATATACAAATAAAAGAACCTGTAACCCATGCCGCAGGTTATTTGGGAGTGCGGGAAGCCTTAAAACACACCTTTAAGGAAATGGGCGTTTTGCGTTCCATGAGGGCATTATTGGATATGAACCAAAAGGATGGATTTGATTGTCCTAGTTGCGCCTGGCCCGATCCAGAACATCCATCGCCTGTTGCGGAGTATTGTGAAAATGGGGCCAAAGCATTGGGGGATGAAGCCACTACCAGCCATATTGGGGCAGATTTTTTTCGCAAAAATTCAGTTGAGGAACTATCCCATTTATCGGATTATGAACTGAACAAATTTGGTCGTTTAATTGAACCTATGGTGCTAAAACCAGGCAGTGTTCATTATGAGCCCATTTCTTGGGATAACGCCTTCAAACTTATTGCCTCCGAATTAAAGAAATTGAATAACCCCGATGAGGCCATTTTTTATACATCGGGTAGATCAAGTAACGAAGCGGCGTTCTTATACGGTATGTTTGCCCGTGCCTTAGGAACGAACAATTTACCGGACTGTTCCAATATGTGCCATGAAAGCAGCGGCGTTGCCTTAGGCGAAACTTTAGGTATTGGTAAAGGTTCTACAACTTTGGAAGACCTTTACGAAGCGGAGGTGATCTTAATTGCGGGACAAAATCCGGGCACCAATCACCCACGGATGCTTTCTGCACTCGAAAAATGCAAACAGAATGGCGGAAAGGTCATCAGTATAAATCCCTTGGAAGAATCCGGTTTGGTGAATTTCAAGAATCCACAAACAGTTAAAGGCTGGTTAGGCGGGGGTGAGGATATGGCGGATATCCACTTGCCGGTCAATATCAATCAGGATATTCCTTTGATTAAATTGATCTTGAAGAAATTGGTTGCCTTGGATATAGCAACTAAGGATGTCTTCGACCATGATTTCATTGCAACATATACTGATGGATATGTTGCTTTGCTAGCTGATTTAGAAAAGTATGATTCCGAAGAATTGCTCAGCCAAACCGGGGTCCCCGAAGATAACATCGATGCGGCCGTAGCGCTATTGGCCAAGAAATCAAAAATTATAGTTTGTTGGGCGATGGGCCTCACGCAGCATAAAAATGCCGTTGAAAATATACGTGAGTTTGTCAACCTATTACTTTTAAAGGGTGCTATAGGAAAACCAAATACCGGCACCTGTCCCGTTCGTGGGCACAGCAATGTTCAAGGTGATCGCAGCGTAGGCATACAGCATTTTGTGGATCCCGAAATGAACCAGCGCATTAAAAAACACTTGGGTTTCACTCCACCAGACCATGAAGGTGTAGATGTGGTAGGTTCCATGAAGGCCATGCACGATGGAAAAGCAAAAATATTTATGTGCCTTGGAGGAAACTTTTTAATGGCCGCATCGGATACGGAATATACTGCACAAGGAATTCAAAACTGTGATTTAACCGTACAAATTAGCACGAAACTGAATCGAACCCATTTAATTACCGGAAAAACAGCCTTGATACTTCCAACAATCGGACGATCGGAAAAGGATATCAAAAATGGAAAATCGCGGTATTTTACGGTCGAAAACAGTATGGGTAGGGTAAAACAATCAAAAGGAATCTTAAAACCTGCTGCCGATACGGTCATGAGCGAACCAGAAATTATTGCCAATATGGGTAGGGCTTATTTTGGTGATACCCATGCGATGGACTGGAAAGCCTTAGGCGACGATTATGAATTAATACGAACACAGATAGACTTGGTTGCCAAGGGCTTTGAAAACACCAAAGAACGTTCAAAAGGCGCCGGGTATTATCTACCGAACAATGCCCGTGAACTTGATTTTAGCATGCTGCCAAATGGTAAAGCACAGTTGACCATTAATAAATTACCAGATCACAAATTGGAAAGGGATGAATATATGCTGATGACCATTCGTTCACATGACCAATTCAATACAACCATTTACGGGCTAGATGATCGCTACCGAGGTGTTTATAATGCAAGAAGGGTCATTTTTATGAATCCTGTTGACATGAAGGCAAGAGGCCTCAAAAAATTGGACGTTGTGGACATAACCAGTACCTATGATGGGAAGGTTAGGATTGCTCATAAATTTAAAGTCGTACCCTATAATATTCCACTAGGGAATTTGGCCTCGTATTTCCCGGAAACTAATGTGTTGGTACCGTTCAATCATTTTGCGGAGCGTAGTAAAACCCCAATCAGTAAATCGATAAAAGTGAGGTTGGTAAAGCAATAAATGCTTCATTTATTATTTAAATACGCCTTCATAGCTAAGTAGACCCCATTGCTCCAGCCAAAGCCATCCTGTACCGGATATTCCCCTCCGCCAGCTTCGAGGCCCATATCCTCTACATTGTACTTTTCGACAAACTTGCCTGTATTTTTATAGACCTTTTCATTAAGCTCCACCCAACGTTCCGCTATGGTTTTGGCCAACTCCGTATGTCCATAATTCTCCAATCCTTTAACGGCCATCCATTGTAACGGTGCCCAACCATTGGGGGCATCCCATTGCTGTCCGGAATGATTGAGGGTTGCAGGCAATCCGCCCGGTTTCAAAAAGTGCGTTTCAATATAATTCGCCACCTGATCCGCTTCCACCTGCGTTGACATGTTAAAGAACAAAGGGTATACCATGGCCAAGGACTTCACTCCTGTTCGCTTGGATTTTACAAAATTATAATCCTCATAAACACCATCCGTATTATTCCAACTATAATCGACCAGAAATTGTTTTCTTGTAACCATACTTGCCTTCATCTGCTTAACGAACTCCGCATCGGATCCGTACGATTTGAGTAGTACTTCTTCCAGTCCATATAAAAGTGCATTCAAGTCGACCGGAATAATATTGGTTGTCTCGATAGTTTCAATTGATTTTCCATCAGCGAACCACCTTGTGGAATAATCCCAACCGGATTCTGCACCCGATCGCAAATCCCGATACATTTTCTCTCCACCATTCATTTTCTGTACTTGCAGGTAATCCTCACGATAGGATTCATGCCGTGGGGAATCCCCTTGGTCATAATACCGATTCACAACACCGAAGGGAAGTTTTACGGTGTGTTCAACTGCTTTTTCATCTCCCAATGCTCCTTTCATCCAAAATTCATATTCCTTACGTAAGGGAGATTTATAGGCGTCATACACCTGATCTCCTTTTTCTGCAGCATAAAGAGAAACCATTTGGGCAAAAAAGGGAGGCTGTGATCGGGTAATATAGTAGCTTCTATTTCCATTGGGGATATGCCCTACCGTTTCAATCAAATAAGCAAAATTATCCAGAATATGCGCTACAAGTTCAAATTCCCCACTTTGCATTAGTCCTAGCATGGTAAAATAGCTATCCCAATAATAGACTTCCCTAAACCGACCTCCCGGTACAATGTAGGAATGTGGTAAAGGTATCAAGGTACTTCCAGATTTGACTGAATCTGCAGGCCGGGTCAATACAGGCCATAAAGCCGCCACATGTTCCGCAGCTGTTCTGTTAGGGTCGGATTTAAAATCAGAAGAAATGAGGGAAGGCACCTCAAAGTTGGCATATACAAAACTTTCCAAATCAAAGTCCGGCAATTCTTTTTGCCTATCATATTTAGCAAAAATAGAATCATATTCATATTTAGCCACACAATCTACAAAGGTTTTGCCATCCTCGAAAACTTGCGAAAGTTGTACCTCCTTAAATAATGGGCCAAGAGCCTCATCAATGGGGATGATTTCTGCCGATCGAGTATTGAATTTTTCTTCGGCCAGTTCCTTGGCTTGTTTAGGTTCTATTTTACAGGAGATCAATAAAAAGGTAAAAGTGAACGCAAGTATGGATAGATATTTCATTAGCCTAGAATTTATATGTTGTGAAGTTTCAAAAATAGCGATTAACGCAGAAAGCAATTGTTTAAAAAGTTAACAATCATCTACCGAAAGCATGAGTAACCACCAACGTTATATATCCGACTTTCGTTTGGGAACATTTGGTTTGCCAGTTTCCTGTACAAATGATGATAAAAAAACCATGGAAAAAGCCGATGTTCCCATCGGCTAGGCTATTTCAAAACATGCACCCATCTTAACTGTGCTACACAAAGGTAATAGGTCGAAACAAGATCAATGTTAAATTAAGAATAGCAATAGGTTAACTTATTGAAAAGCGGGCATACCCGTAATATCGGCTCCCGTAATCAACAAGTGGATATCGTGGGTACCTTCATAGGTAATGACGCTTTCCAAGTTCATCATATGGCGCATGATACTATATTCTCCGGTTATTCCCATTCCGCCCAACACCTGTCTGGATTCCCGGGCTATCTTGATCGCCATATCCACATTATTCCTTTTTGCCATTGAAATTTGTGCCGTTGTCGCCTTACCCTGATTCTTTAATTGTCCCAAGCGGAAAGCCAATAACTGTGCCTTTGTAATTTCGGTAATCATTTCGGCCAATTTCTTTTGTTGCAACTGGGTAGCAGCGATGGGCTTCCCGAACTGCACTCGCTCCTTGGCATATCGCAAGGCCGTATCATAGCAATCCATAGCCGCACCGATAGCACCCCAGGCAATGCCATATCGCGCCGAATCCAAACAGCCAAGTGGCGCCCCTAGTCCTGTTTTGTTCGGCAACAAATTCTCTTTGGGGACTTTTACATTATCAAATATCAATTCGCCTGTGGCCGATGCCCGCAAAGACCACTTGTTATGGGTTTCGGGGGTGGTAAAGCCTTCCATACCACGTTCTACGATTAAACCGTGAATACGGCCTTCCTCATTCTTGGCCCATACCACAGCAATATCCGCAAATGGGGAATTGGATATCCATAATTTTGCGCCATTGAGCAAATAATGGTCACCCATATCCTTATACTTGGTTTCCATGCCGCTGGGGTTTGAACCATGATTTGGTTCTGTAAGCCCAAAACAGCCCATCATTTCACCTGTGGCAAGTTTAGGCAAGTACTTTTTGCGTTGTTCTTCGGTTCCATAGGTATAGATAGGGTACATCACCAATGAGGATTGTACCGATGCCGTAGACCGTACGCCACTGTCGCCACGTTCTATTTCTTGCATAATGAGTCCGTAACTGATATGATCCAAGCCAGCCCCACCATATTCTTCTGGAATATAGGGCCCAAAAGCTCCAATTTCCGCCAATCCTCCTAAAATTTGTTTGGGGAATTCCGCTCGTTGCGCATACTCTTCTATAATGGGAGATACATCTCTCTTCACCCATTGGCGCGCTGCATCCCGGACCAATAAATGTTCTTCCGAGAATAAATCGTCTAAATTGTAGTAATCGGGTGCTTCAAATAAATCAGGTCTCATAATAGAAATTTTATCAAAGGTAAATAAAGAAATATAACATTACATAAAGCAAAAGTTACATATTTAAATAAAATTCTTTGGTTAGGCTCACGTATTCGGGTGTATATACATGACGCTTTGTTTCAATAGTCAGTTCGCTAAATTCACAAACCTGTTTTTTCCTTGTAAATTCCAATAAGGCACGTTTGGTTTCAGCAGTGGGGTTGCCTTTGATACGAAGACAACGTCTTGGAAATAAATCTAATATCTCGGCCAAACCGATAAATTTCACTTCCTCCTTAAAAGGTATTATTACGGAAAAGGTACCGGTTACCGATAGTAGCTTTGCAACCCCTTCCAGTAAAGTATCGAAAGGCAAAAACTCGTTTTGCCTAGCTTGGTCGCGCTCCTCATTGCCAGAGGCAACCGTTTCGGTATAAAAAGGTGGATTACAAACTATTGGTTCATATAATTCATCTATTTCCTCAACAAATTCCTCTAAAGCTGCATGATAGCAATAAAGCCGATCTCCCCAAGGAGAAGCTTCAAAATTCTCCACACATTGTTCGTATGCATTTGCATTAATTTCAATAGCATCTATGACCCCTGCATCACAGCGTTGTGCAAGCATTAACGCGATGAGCCCCGTTCCTGATCCTATGTCCAAAATAGATTCAGGATTTTCACCCAAGTTGGTCCAAGCTCCCAATAGAACACCATCCGTCCCGATTTTCATCGCCGAACGGTCTTGGTCAATTTTAAATACTTTAAAGTTAAAGGTTCCTTTCAATTACCTGTTAATTAGCATACTTGAATAATAGGTAGAATTAATGTACGATACTAAATTTTAACAAATGTTTAAAGGTTTAAACAAAACCTTAATCAATATTCCTCGTACATATTATATACCTTTAAAAAAAAAACGACTATGAAATTTAAAAAATCTTTAAAATTAATTTTGCCCATGATTTTGGGTGCAATGATCATTACTTCTTGCAGTAGTGATGACGATAGCGGAACCTTGCCACCAATAGTAGGCGAGGGAGATTCGACAACCTATCAGCTAGGTTCAGTTTCCAATCCGGATATTTCTGGCACAGCCAAAGTTATCGATAATGATGACAATACGGTTACAGTAGAATTGAATCTTCAGAATACACCCAGTGGAGGGATGCATCCGGCACATATCCATTTCAACACCGCTGCAGAAGGTGGGGATATTGCCATTACTTTAGGATCGATTGATGGTTCAACAGGTATGAGTTCCATCACTTTTTCAGCTCAGGATGATGGCACCCCCATAACCTATGAAGAATTGTTGGATTTTGACGGTTATATTAATGTTCACGCGAGTGCCGATGATCTTGGCACTCTGGTTGCACAAGGCGATATAGGTCAAAATGAATTAACGGGAACTACTAAAGTCTATGCCTTAGGAAGTGTTGCCGTTGACGAAATAGATGGTACCGCAACTTTTGCAGAACGAGTCAATGGGGAGGCCTTGGCAACGATTATGTTGAACAATACGCCAGCGGATGGCATGCACCCAGCTCATATACATTCCAATACCGCTGCCGAAGGGGGAGATATCATTTTTGATTTTAATTTTGTAAATGGAGCAACAGGCATTAGTACTACCAATGTTGCTGCTTTGAAAGATGGTACTGCTTTTGGATATGACCAAGTGTTGGAGGTGGACGGTTATATCAATGTTCATTTGAGTGCAGAAGAATTAGGAACCTTAGTCGCACAAGGCGATATAGGACAAAATGAATTGACCGGAGAAGCTAAAACGTATGAACTAGCTTCTGTTGCAATACCGACCATTTCGGGTACCGCCACATTTGAAGAGCGTTTAAATGGTGAAGCTTTGGCTACAATTATGTTGGAAGGAACTACCGAAGGTGGCATGCACCCCGGACATATACATTCCAATACCGCTGCCGAAGGCGGAGATATCATTTTTGATTTTAATTTTGTAAATGGAGCAGCAGGCGTTAGTAAAACAAATGTTGCCGCTTTGGAAGATGGTACTGCTTTTGGATATGACCAAGTGTTGGAAGTGGACGGTTATATTAATATTCATTTAAGCGAAAATGAATTAGGGACTTTGGTTGCTCAAGGCGATATAGGGCAAAATGAACTTACCGGGGAGAGCATGGCCTACGATCTTAGCGCAGTTTCAAGTGCATCTATCTTCGGATCGGCCAATTTTGCGGAGCGGGTGAACGGCGAAACCTTGGTCACCATTGCATTGGAGGGTACTACCGCTGGTAATACACACCCATCCCATATCCATATGGGCTCTGTAGCAAATGCCCCTGGAGCGATTATCATTTCATTGGGCAATGTAATCGGCGAGACCGGAGTGTTGACCAAGAATGTAACTGCCTTTAACGGGGAAGACGGTACACCCAATACAGGAGAACCAATCGATTATGCAGCTATGATTACTTTAGATGGTTATATCAACGTTCATTTTAGTGCAGATGATTTAGCAACCTTGGTCGCACAAGGAAATATAGGATCCAATGAAGGCGACATGGGTACCGATAGTATCAATTATGACGTAACAAATACAGGTACAACTGCTTATGTTTTGAACGGTGGAGATTTATCAAATGCAAGTAATCCAGATTTGACTTTGACAAGAGGTATGACTTATACCTTTACCGTAAATGCATCAGGACATCCTTTTTTCATAAAAACGGTGCAAGGAAATACCAATGCAAATGCATATAATAACGGTGTAACCAACAACGGTGCTGAAAACGGGACTGTATCCTTTACGGTACCAATGGATGCACCTGACACCTTATATTACAACTGTCAGTTTCATTCGGTGATGACCGGTGTTTTGACTATTATAGACTAAGGAAGTAAAAGAGAATTTTGATAAAAAGCCAGTGCATTTCCACTGGCTTTTTTATTCAAGATATAAATCCACCAATCCCTCTGGAGTAGTTACGTGGATGGTCCTGTTATCGCGATCCACCTTGGTAATGATGTCATCATTAATCGGAATCAATAATTGCTTATCCTCCTTTTGCACTTCGAACAAGGCTTGTGGCGTACTGTCGTTTATACTTTGAATAATACCAACATCACCGTGAACGGCATCCAGTATAGTAAATCCAATGACTTCATGGTAGTAGAATTTGTCACCGGTAAGTTTTGGTAATTCCGTGAGCGGTAGGTATAGTGCAGCCCCCATAATACGATCGGCATCCGATTCCGATTTCACCTCCTCAAAATCAATCCGAAGTAAATCTGATTTATGAAGCCGGCACCGCTTCATAAAAAATGGAACCAGATTGTTTCCCAAAGAAACAAACACTGATTCCATATTTTCGTAAATCTCGGGATCATCGGTGTCCAGTTTTACCAGTACCTCTCCCTTAAAACTATATTTTGAAACGATTTTACCCAGGTAGAAACACTCTTCCTTTCTCATCGTTTCTAGAATTTATTTCTTTTCTCCTGTATCCGCTGGCTTAACTTCCTCGTCACTGTTTTCCATAACCTCTTTTACAGAAGGTGCTTCAGCCATATCCTCGTTGGCTTCGATAACTTCCTCTTTCTTTACCGGAGCAACAGGAGTCGTGTCTGCATTATCGGTGTCTGGCGTTGGGGTATCTGGAGTTTCAACAACTTTTTTAAGTCCATCGGCAGCTTCTTCTTCCATACCTTTTCCTTCAGAAGTTTCAACAACTTTTTCAGGTTCACCAGCAGCTTCAACAGCCTCAACTTCTTCTTTTGCACTTTCTCCCTCGGGAGTTTCAGGAAGCTCAGCAGCGGTAGCCTCGGCGGCACGCTTTTCGTTCACTTCTTTCTCAGCTTTCAAGGCAGCAGCCCTAGTATCTGCTTTTTCTTTATCCAAACCACCAACTTTGTCGGCAATAGCTTGTTCTTTTTCAGAAACCCAAGTATTGAATTTTTCTTCGGCCTGTTCTTCGGTCAAGGCGCCTTTACGAACACCCCCTAATAAGTGGTGCTTCAAAAGTACTCCCCTATAAGAAAGAATTTTCTTTGCGGTATCTGTTGGTTGCGCTCCGTTTTGCAACCATTTTACGGAACTATCCATATCCAATTCGATGGTTGCAGGATTTGTATTGGGATTGTAGATTCCTAATTTCTCCAAAAATTTACCATCTCTTGTAGCTCTTGCATCTGCTGCAACTACCCAATAGAATGGTTTTCCTTTTTTACCGTGTCTCTGTAATCTAATTTTTACTGGCATATCACATTAATTTGTAGGGTGCCCGACCCTGATTATTAATTCTATTTTGCTTTATTCGAAAGCGGGTGCAAATATATATTATTTTAGAATATTTACAACACATTTACTATAGTTTATACAAAACCTTGAATATTACAATCCTAGGCAGTATAAAAGTACGCTGATCGCTTATCAGAAAATCCGAGAAGGAGCTTTGTTGTTTGAATTTGATATCAAAAATGTTAGTAGACTCTATCTCAAAACCCCAAGGACTATCTTCTTTTTGATAAAATAAGGAGGCATTCGCTATATCAAAGGAATTTTTAACATCTTGAGAATTATTTTTAAAAGTTGATCTCGAATAATCCACTTTAAATTGAAAGTCCTGCAGGAAGTTATATTCCAAATTTGAAAAGAATTTATTGTTGGAGAAATTGAAAGTCGAAAAATCTGTTATGAACTCCGATGGTGAATAGGCATACCCTATTTCCAAATTAGGTATTTTCTCATAAAACGTTTCTATTTTACCCGTTGCATTCAAGGTTTTTGAAATGTTCTTAGAAGTATTGTCATTGACAATTTGGAAAAACTCGCCATAGTTGGCATCGCTCTCGAAAGTATATTTGATACTGTTTATCTTTTTGCTAAAATTGAACCTGGCAGAAACACTGTTTTCAGGTAGGTTGAACATGGTGAAAGATCTGAATTGTTCAATACCTTGAAGTTGGGTAGTGTTCTTAATGCTCTGTGTTTTCTTAGTGTAGAAAATATTCGCGTTCAAATTAAGACCTCGAAAAAAACTGAACTTGTAATAATTCAGGGATAAAGAATGGTATTTCTCATTTGCTAAATCACGATTACCGCGGAATACCTGATTAAAACTGGATAAAAGAAAATTACCGATCAATTTTGGACTATTAGGAAAGTTGGCTTTTGCCTGATACATGAAATTCAGTTTTTCACTACTGTTGAATTCAGCCTCAATATTGAATTGAGGTAGTAATAAGGCGGTAGATTTTGAAATTTCGCTGCCAAGCTGTTGGTTTTTCCATGAATAATTATGATGAAAGAGGCCTGCTTTAGTGGTAATTATGCCTGTCAGGTTTTTATACTCCAGCCCTAGAAAAACATCATCGAAACGATAGGAAAGGTCATTGCCGAAATTAGCTGTTGAAAAACTATTGGTAGCTCCATTGGTCAAACGCTGTTCCTCTAGGCTTGTATAATTCTCGGAAACCAAATTCGAGCCGAACGAGGTATAGAGATGATTCAAATTGGTGATTACCCAATAGTCTTTCAAAATAAAATCGAAACTGGTGTTTTGATTCTCTATTTGCTGAAAAACATCGAAAACCGAATCATCTTCTAACGGAATCAAATCGCTCAAAAAAGGTTCATTGGTCATCCAATTGGTATTCGGGCGGTTTTTTTTGTAGTCTAAAGTTGCTTCCAGACTTATAGTTTGCGCCTTAGAAAACTTTTTGCTGTACTCCAAGTTTTGTTTTAGGTTCACTGCATCAAGTTCTGCCAAGGTTTGAAAGGTGTTGTTTTGAAAAGGATTGCTGGTAATGATGCTGCCATTGGCTTCATTGTTACTCAATTTGATAAATGTATTGGCAGCAAGATCAGCGTTACTACTTGGCTCATAATCTAAAGTTAGTTTGCCGATGACAAAAAAGTTGTTTAAGGTTTCGCCAGTACTTCTATTCTCCGAAAACGGTTCATTATTGTTAGTGTATTGATTTAAGGTCTGTGTTTCGGTTACGGTATTACTGCCGTTCGCTATAATATAAGTGTTGAGGTCGGTTTTTTTGGAAAGGGATTGCCGAAGGTTAAAAGCACCGAATTGGTTGGTATTTTCTTTAAAATCGGTATTCACCAAGTATTTTGAAAAATCATCATTGTACAGATTTGAGAAACTTTTCATATTCCCCATAAGCTTGCCAAAACCCCCTTCAAATTCAATATAATCATTGATGGTAAATGACTTTTCACCAATGTTGTTCAGATCGCCAATAAAGTTGATATTGGTTTTTGGGCTATAATAGAACAGGGTTGGGTGTGCGAAATATCTATCTTTTATGCCCCCACCGATTTCGATATCACCAAAAGCGAACTTTTGCTTTTCTTTTTTCAAGCGAATGTTCATCGCCATTTGATCACTGTCCTTCAAACCCTTTAAAAAACCTACTTCGCTGTAATTGTCCAAAATTTCAATTTGGTCGACCGCATCCGCAGGAATATTATTAATGGCCAGCTTACTATTGCCGGTAAATAAATCCTTGTCTTCGACCATGACCTTAGTCACCTTTTTGCCTTTTACCTTCACATTGCCTTCCCGATCTACTTCTACGCCTGGTAGTTTTTTCAATACCTCTCGTAATTTTCGTTCTTGGCCATTTACAAAAGCGTCTGTATCATAAATTATAGTATCTTCTTTAACCTCAATAGGTATTTTGTAAGTAAGTACAACTTCTTCTAATATATTGTCTTTAGCCTTTAATACTATATTCTTTATAGTATTTTTTTGAAGAATGAGACTGAAATTTATACTACCATATCCTAAATAGCTTACTTTAACAGAATAAGCTATATCCTTCAAAACCTTTAATTTGTACTCCCCTTTTTCATTACTAATAGCAAATTTCACCACCTCTTCATTTGAATCTGGAAAAGCAATAATATTGGCATACGCTAAAGGCTGTAGACTGTCATTAACAATCCCAGACAAAAACACCTCTTGAGAGTTGACAATATGTAAAACAAAGAAAATAACAAACTTGGGTAAGTGGAATTTTAGTCTTAAAAAGGATTCTATCATTTAACAATAAGTGGGTCTTTTCAAGTTACTTAGGAAGTATTTATTTAAAATAAAAGGTTTCAGCATATTTCATACATAGAAAATAAGCCCTATTTTATAAAATCACTTCATTTAATTCGGTTTAAAAATACTATTTGCAACTGCTTCCTTGGTAAACTTTTCATATTCTGCCTTATTTAAATATTCACCCTTTAAGTTCTTATTAATTTTAAAATCTTTAGTACTTAATTTGATTTCCTTAGCGAAAATGACAAAATCTATACCATGCAATTCCAATATTGCACCAGGCAACTCGTAATATCCTATAGGTCTAAAACTATTTGAAATAGATGGCGCAAACCATGCGGTAATTTGATTTTTTTTACCGTTATCTAATAATTGCTCTTGAGTAGCCTTAATCACTTCATATTCTCCAAACTTTTTCACCTCTTTAGTAATTACCCAACTAGCTGAATTAATTGAATCTATTAAAACTACATCCTTATTAAATGCATTATGCGCCCAAAAACCAATATTTGTCTTTGATGAAAAATATCGATTACCATCTCCATCTACATGAAGGGCTGAATCTTCAAAATCTCCTTCATCTCCATCTAAATCTAAATTTTTATCAACTTTAAAAGAACATTCATCCTCATTAAACCTTAAGGTTTAGGTCATACTTTTTGAGCTTTCTCGTATTTCATTCATTTGCGCTGTATACATTTCTTGATAAGTAGAATTAATCTTGGCTTTATCCTTATTGTTTTCTGAAGCTGTGATTTTTTGTCCATAAGTTATTGTACCACTCTTACCTTGAGAAAAAGACCAAAAAGTAATTGAAATAAACAAAAATGAGAGTAAAAAATTTGTTTTCATAAAAAAGGCTCTAGTTTAGCACTGCGTTGATATTAATCTTTCATAGTTTGGCCGTATTTCGGCAAAGCGGTCCAAAGCCCCCACGCCCAGTGTTTGTTGTGCGAAAGCGGCATATATGTCCCTTTCCGATCTTATCCTTTCTTTTAGCACATGCCAATTTGGATACTGTTGCAGGTATTTGGTGGACACGCCCCAGAACGTAGCGCCGATCCATTTTTTTATCCTGTTGTGCGTCGAGTTCACATGTTGCACGTGGAATGCCCCCTTCACCCTTTC
>JBBSKR010000017.1:0-30397 GCA_038256135.1 Flavobacteriales bacterium
CCTAGCGACCGGCTCAACCTTGCTGCTATAGGGGCAGGTGGAAAAGGTATTAGCGATATCAAAAATGCCTCAGTAATGGGCAGGGAACGTGTCGCGGCGTTATGCGACGTGGATTTTTCCGGTTCTGCGGCAAAAAGTATTGAAAACTTCCCAAAGGCCAAGTTATATGATGATTTTAGGGTAATGCTGGACGAGAAAAAGAACATCGATGCCGTAACTATTTCTACTCCAGATCATGTTCACGGTCCGGCTGCAAAATGGGCTATGGAACGTGGAATCCACGTTTACGTTCAGAAGCCGATGACCCACAACATTGAGGAAGCACGGACTTTGACCCAAATGGCACGTACGAATAAAATAGTTAGTCAAATGGGCAACCAAGGTGGTTCAAATCCACTGTTGGGTATGGTACAGCGTTGGATAGACGAAGATAAAATAGGTGCTGTAACCAAGGTGCAGGTTTGGACGAATAGGCCTGTTTGGCCTCAAGGTGTCGCCATGCCACCGGCCGACGCAAGCCTAAAACCAGAAAGTCTAAATTGGGACCTATGGTTGGGCCCTGCAACGGACCGAACATTTATTCCTAACCTACACCCATTCAACTGGAGAGGTTGGTGGGATTTTGGTACCGGAGCACTAGGAGACGTAGGCTGTCACTTGATCGATATTCCGTTTAGAACCTTGAATTTAAAATATCCAACGGATGCCGAATGTAGTGTAGGCTCTGTATTTACTACGATGTGGACTCCAGATTATTATCCAGAAGGCTGTCCTCCATCTTCCTTTATAACCTTACATTTCGACGCAACGGATAAAACAAAATCCCCTTTAGAAATGACCTGGAGTGATGGCGGTATCCGACCCTCGCATCCAGATATTATACCGGCCAACGATGATATAGGTGGCAAAAACAGTGCTAATGGGGTACTAATCATTGGCGAAAAAGGAATCATTTCCACTAACATCAATGACAGTTCGCCATTAATGCCAAAATTGTATCTAAATGATGGAACAACCGAATTTGGACCCGAAGTCGAAGAGAATTTAGAACCGGAATACGGCCATCAGCGAAAATGGGTAGACGCCTGTAAAGCTGGCTTTGGAAGTCCGGAACATTTGGCCCTAACTTCTTCCTTTGATTATGCAGGTCCGATGACGGAAACCGTATTAATGGGGAATTTGGCTATCAGAAGCTATATGTTGCAAAAAGAAAATACCGAAGGCGCCATGGAATTTTTCGCCCGTAAAAAGTTATTATGGGATGGTGAAAATATGAGAATTACCAATTTGGAGGAAGCCAATCAATTTGTTGGCAGAACGTACAGGGAAGGATGGGAGGTTTAAAACCTCCTTTTTCTATTTACCAATCCTTATTAGTTAGGTCTACTAAAAGTAACCCCGGGGTTTGCCTCCTTTTGTTCCCTGAACATACGTTGCTGTTGTTTTACGGTCATGGTACTACCATCATGGCTCCACCCTGGAGGGCCGAAAATGTACATCAGTTTATGACTGAGCTTTTTTGATTTTTTGGTATCGTTCCAAATATCCTTGAACTCATGTGTTAGAATAACAATTGGATTATTGGAATTGGGAGCATGTATAACCCCGAATTTTACATCCACATCATCATCAAGTTCTTTCCAAGTACCGAAAATCTTATCAAAAATATTTAAAAAGCCCCCATGGTTTTTATCCAAATATTCCACGTTCTGCGCGTGGTGTACCTGATGCATCGTATGCGTATTGAATACTTTCTCGATGATTCCCATTTTAGGCACATATTTAGAGTGTAGTTGAAACTGCCAAAAAGATTCAATTGCCAAACACACTACCACCATTTCTACAGGAAAACCTAAGATGGGCATCCAAACATAAAAAAATGGCTTGTATAATAAAGTGAACCATCCGTTTCGGATTGCAGTTCCTAAATTAAAATTATCCGAAGAATGGTGTACGATATGTGCGGCCCAAAGGATTCGTATTTCATGGTTGGCACGATGAAACCAATAATAAGTAAAATCATCGGCTAATTGACAAAACAACCAAACATACCAGGCATAACCAAAGGATTTATAACCCATAATGTTCGTCCGCACCCCATCTACCATAGGATTAAAAAGCTCATAGGCATATTCAAAAAGGACGACTAAAAGGATTACCTTGAGCAAGGGTCCTATGATGGCCGAACCTATCCCCATGGCACTACTAGCAGCAAAATCCTTCCAATCATAAAGATCATCATCTCCATGGGTTTTGCTGTAGGTCAATTCCAATAGGATAAAAGCGATAAAAGCCGGCGCACCGTATACCAAAGGGTTGGTAAAATCCATTTAATTTTAAATTTCGACAAATATAGTTATTAATGTAGCGATCGTGAAAGTTGTGCAATCTTTACGGTAAAATTATGGCATAATAACAACAGTTGATTAAACAGTTAGAACTATTTCTTGTTTTTAAGGATTTTATTTTGCTCTTGAAGCAATTTTTCCACACTTGAAAGTAGTTCGATATTTTTAGGGGTTGCCACTTCTTTATTTTGGGGGTCCTCGGCTTTTTCCTTAAATCGATTTATAAACTTCACCATTACAAAAATAGTGAGGGCGATAATCGTAAAATCCAACAATACTTCGATTAATTCCCCATAACCAATGGCTATTTCTTCCATTTTATCAGTTGCAATTCTTAGAATGAATTTTTTGTTGGAAAGATTTACATCATCGGTCATTAAGGAAAGTGGCGGCATTATGATTTTAGATACCAGGGTGTTCACCACCTTGTTAAAAGCGGTACCAATAATAATACCAATGGCCAAATCTAACATGTTGCCCTTTATGGCAAAAGTTTTAAATTCTTTAAAAAAGTTGTTCATAATACGATTTAATCAAATAAGGTACGTGGTTCTTCAGATGTTGGATCATCTTCAGTATCTGTTTTTTCATTTGCATTCGTAGCTTTGACATCTTCTTCATCTACTACTTCGATATCCTCTGCTTTATCAGGAGTGGAAGTTTCGTATGGTAATGGGTCTAGGATATTAATGTTTTTCACTTTTTCGATGGTCAGCTGGTTACCTAAAGCTTTTATTCCTTTTATGGCTATAAAATCTTCGATATCAACCGATTCATTTTCTTTAGGTTCTTTGCCTCTTGGCTTTGGGAACTCCATTTCTATAACCGGACGCCAATCCGTAGTCACTACTTCCAAATAAGACTTTGGATGTTCGGAAATAAATCCTTCTTCCTTGTTTTCGTTTTCAATCAGGAATCTTTTCACATAAAATCGTTCCTTATCCCCTTCCCAATAAATAGCAGAAATGGGTTTTTCTGGAATCCATTTTTCAAGAACGACCATGTCATCATCAAAACGAGAGGTCAATACCGGTAAAATAGTTTTTGCCACTCCTTTTTGGGTAATAACCAATAACAAATCGTCGCCTTTGAATTCTCCTAACAATTCCCCTCTTCCATCTACATTGAGCCTGCGTACCACATCGTCAAACCAAATCTTTCTTGGTTTTAGGGTAGAAACGCCTTTTTCCTTAAGTTCAATTCTTTTTACGGAATACTTGGTAACAATGTTTCCTTTTGAACCCCTTCCTTTTATTAGTACATCGGAAAAATCAATATCCCATTTCAATTTCTTTATACTCCCCACCTGACGAAGCAAGACCGTGATGACTTCCGCCTCGCCGTTGGGATTGGCCGAAAAATAAAGTACTTGGGACCCTGCCTTACCATTGGTAAGATCATAAAGTCTATCTCTGGTCACACTGGTTACATTAAATCGTTTGATATAAGTAGGGCCACCCTTTCCATCTTTATAAATAAGGTTGTAGGTGGTTCTTTTATCCTTTTTCTTAAATACGGCAACGTGAATGATCCCTTTACCGACAAAGATTTTGGAATCTACTTTAGAGACCATCATTTGCCCCTCATTGGTAATGGCGATAATATCATCAATATCACTACAATCCGTAACGTAATCATCCTTCTTCAGCGAAGTTCCGACAAAACCTTCCTCCCTATTCACATAAAGTTTGGTGTTTCTAATAACAACCTTAGTAGCTTCTATATCATCAAAAATCCGAATTTCCGTTAGTCGGCCCCTATCCTTTCCGTACGTTTCCTTTAGGTTTTTAAAGTAACTAATAGCGAACTCAACCAAATGTTCAAGGTTGTTTTTTACCTCGGCAATACGATTTTGTAGGCTTTCCAAAAGTTGTTGGGCCTTGTCCAAATCAAATTTTGATATTCTTTTGATCCGTATTTCGGTGAGCCTTAGAATATCATCTTCGGTAACAGCACGTTTCAAATGCTTCGTAAATGGTGCCAAACCCTTGTCAATAGCTTGTATCACACCTTCCCAGGTCTCCTCGTCCTCAATGTCCCTATAAATCCGGTTTTCGATAAAAATTCTTTCAAGCGAGGCAAAATGCCATTGTTCTTCAAGTTCGCGCAATTGGAGTTCAAGCTCCTGCTTCAAAAGTTCTACGGTAGACTCTGTTGACCTTTTGAGCATTTCGGTAACTCCGATAAATAAGGGCTTGTTGTCTTCTATGATGCATCCCAAGGGTGAAATCGATGATTCACAAGCGGTAAACGCATAAAGGGCATCAATGGTTTTATCAGGAGAAATACCGGATGGTAGATGGATCAAAATCTCTACGTTGGCCGCAGTATTATCCTCTATTTTTTTAATCTTTATCTTCCCCTTATCGTTTGCTTTTAGGATAGAATCTATTAAAGTTCCGGTATTGGTGCCATAAGGTATCTCATTAACAACCAGTGTATTCTTGTCCAACTGAGATATTCTTGCACGGATTCTGATTTTCCCTCCTCTTAGTCCATCATTATAATTGGCGACATCGATAATGCCTGCCGTTGGAAAATCTGGATATATCTTAAAACGCTGTCCCTTTAAATGTTTGATGGAGGCATCAATAAGTTCTATGAAATTATGCGATAGTATTTTGGTGGACAGCCCTACGGCAATTCCCTCTGCACCTTGCGCCAATAATAACGGAAATTTTACGGGAAGGTTTACTGGTTCCTTTTTTCTACCATCGTAAGACGATTGCCATTCCGTGATTTTGGGACTGAAAACCACTTCTAGAGCAAATTTTGACAATCGGGCTTCAATATATCTCGAGGCTGCCGCGCGATCTCCCGTTAAAATATTACCCCAGTTACCTTGTGTATCTATCAATAGGTCTTTCTGGCCTATCTGCACCATGGCATCGGCAATACTGGCATCACCATGTGGGTGATACTGCATCGTATGCCCAACAACGTTGGCGACTTTGTTGTACCTACCATCATCCAATTCCTTAAGGGAATGCATGATTCTACGCTGCACCGGTTTAAAACCATCTTCAATGGCAGGTACGGCCCGCTCTAGAATTACATAGGAGGCATAATCCAAGAACCAGTCCTTGTACATGCCCGTAACCCTGGTCAAAGCTTCGGAGGAGTCTGTATTCGTATTGTTCCCTTCAGAAAGATTCTGGTTATTTTCCTCGTTCAAATCGTCATTTTCTTCCATTCAGAAGCAATCGTATTTATTAAGCCTACCTACCGGAAGGCTGGTTTATATTACTTTATCTTCAATTAAATCAACTTCAACTTTAAGGTTTTCAATTATAAATTTCTGCCTGTCCGGTGTGTTTTTTCCCATATAAAAACTTAACAACTCTTCTATGGACATGGCCTTATCCAACATAATCGGCTCCAATCTAATATCGTCGCCAATAAAATGCCTGAACTCATCTGGGGAGATTTCTCCTAAACCTTTAAATCGTGTAATTTCCGGTTTACCGGATAATTTATTCATTGCATGTTGGCGTTCTTCATCGCTATAGCAATAAATGGTTTCTTTTTTATTCCGCACCCTAAATAAGGGTGTTTGTAAGATATAGAGATGATTTTCCTTTATAAGTTCGGGAAAAAATTGCAAAAAGAAGGTAATCAATAATAGTCGGATGTGCATACCATCAACATCGGCATCCGTAGCTATGACAATATTGTTATAGCGCAGGTCCTCGATGGACTCTTCTATATTCAATGCAGCCTGCAATAAATTGAATTCTTCATTTTCATAGACGATTTTCTTTGACATGCCATAGGAGTTCAAAGGTTTCCCTTTCAAACTAAAAACCGCCTGTGTATTCACGTCCCGTGATTTTGTAATGGAACCTGATGCGGAATCACCCTCGGTTATGAACAAAGAACTTTCTAACCTACGGTCATGCTTCATATCGCTTAAATGCACCCTGCAATCCCTCAATTTTTTATTATGCAGATTGGCTTTTTTGGCACGATCCCTAGCCAATTTTCGAATTCCTGAAAGTTCTTTCCGTTCTTTCTCGGCCATCATAATTTTCCGTTGCAGCTTATCTGCAGTTTCCGGATTTTTATGAAGATAATTGTCCAAATACTTACCAACAAAATCGTTGATATACGTTCTAACTGTTGGAAATTCACCACCCATATCCGTTGAACCCAATTTTGTTTTGGTCTGGCTTTCAAAAATAGGCTCCGTCACTTTGATGGAAATTGCCGAAATGATGGATTTCCGTATATCCGAAGCATCATAGTTTTTACCATAAAAATCACGAATGGTCTTTACTAACGCTTCCCTAAAAGCCGCTTGGTGTGTGCCCCCTTGCGTTGTATGTTGTCCGTTTACAAAAGAATGATACTCTTCGCTGTATTGCGTTTTACTATGGGTAATGGCTACCTCAATGTCATCACCCCTTAAATGGATAACAGGGTAAAGCATGTCATCCATATTGTTATTATCCTCAAGAAGATCCTTTAAACCATTTTCAGAATGGAATTTTTCTCCATTAAAGACAATGGTCAGACCTGGATTTAAGTACACATAGTTCTTGAGCATGCGTTCTACATACTCGTTTCTATATTTATAATTTTTGAAGATGGCTTCGTCTGGGGTAAAAGTCACTTTAGTCCCCTTTCTTTTGGTAGTTTCCTCCGGACCAATTTCGTTTTCTAGATTTCCAGAACTGAACTGTGCCGTCTTCACTTGGTTGTCACGAGAAGACTGAACCTCAAAAAAACTGGAAAGCGCGTTAACTGCCTTAGTGCCTACCCCATTTAAACCGACCGATTTTTTAAATGCCCGGCTATCATATTTGCCGCCGGTATTCATTTTAGAAACTACATCCACCACTTTACCTAGGGGTATGCCACGACCATAATCCCTAACCTTTACTACTTTATCCTTAATCGCGATTTCTATGGTCTTACCTGCACCCATAACAAATTCATCGATACAGTTATCTATGACTTCTTTTAAAAGTATATAGATACCATCATCCGCGGATGAGCCGTCTCCCAATTTACCAATGTACATACCCGGGCGTAATCGGATATGCTCCTTCCAATCAAGCGAGCGTATGTTATCTTCGGTATATTGGGTGTCTTGGGACATTTAATAAAATTTATGAAAGTGTGGCTAAAGATAGCACCACTCGCCAAAAGATAAAACCCCTCGCAAGTAAAGTAATTAACAATGAATTCCACATTTTTGTTGATAGTAGATCTTATAACAGCAACTATGATCATTCGCAATATCTTCAATTTTAAATGTTTTAGAACACATAAACCCTTTCCTATTCCATAGGAAATGACCCTATCTTTCTTTACATTTAAAGTTGATTTTGAAAATGTATGGAATTCATTGATTACTATAAAATTCTTGGAATAGACCGTAAAGCATCCCAAGCCGATATAAAGAAAGCCTACCGGAAACTGGCCCGAAAACTTCATCCAGACTTAAATCCCAATGATAGGGAGGCCCAACAAAAGTTTCAGCAGGTGAATGAGGCGAATGCAGTTTTAAGTGACCCCGAAAAACGCAAGAAATACGATCAATATGGGAAAGATTGGGAACATGCCGATGCTTTCGAAGAAGCGAACAGAAACCAACGCAACGCATCTGGGGGTGGCAGATCTAGTTATGGTGGTTCAGGTAACTATGGCAACGAGGATTTCTCGGATTTTTTTGAATCCATGTTCGGTGGTGGAGGATTTGGCGGTGGTAGAAGGACTACACAGTTCAAAGGTCAGGATTTGAATGCGACCTTAAAACTCAATATCCTCGATATTTTGGAGGACCAGAAACAAACCTTGGACCTAGGTGCCAAAAAAATAAGGATAACCATACCTGCCGGTGTAGAGGATGGACAGACCATAAAAATTAATGGCTATGGAGGTGAAGGCGTTAATGGGGGACCAAAGGGCGATTTGTACCTCACTTTTGAAATAAATAATGCAACGGCTTTTCAAAGGGTTGGAAATGATTTATACAAAAACAAATCCATCACTTTGTATGAGGCGCTTTTAGGAAGTGACATTGAAGTGGAGACGTTGACCGGTAAGGTAAAACTAAAAGTGAAACCGGAAACCCAGAATGATACCAAAGTAAAATTAAAAGGAAAAGGAATGCCCGTATACAAGCAAAAAAACAAATATGGTGACTTGTACATTACGTATAAGGTCAACATGCCCCAAAATTTAACGGAAAATGAAAAAGAACTTTTTCAACAACTTAAAGAAATACGATAATTATGCAAACGGAAAACTTTATACTGGTCAATCATTACTGTGAGCATACACAAACTCCTTTGGACTTTATTTACTCCCTGCAAGAATTTGGTTTTATAGAAATAAAGCAAATCGAAAGCAACGTTTACGTAGAACCGAACGACTTAGTAGAAATTGAGCGTATCAGCCGATTACAGCATGAACTGGGCATTAATCTAGAAGGTATAGATGCCTTAAACCACATGATGCAAAGGGTAAACCGGTTAGAAAATGAATTGAGAATTATGAAGGAGCGACTTAAAATTTACGAGCCTTAAACATTAAAACGGAAGTGCATGACATCGCCATCCTTAACAATATACTCCTTCCCCTCTACCCTCATTTTCCCAGCTTCCTTTACCTTGTTTTCACTACCATAACATACGTAATCGTTATAGGATATTACTTCAGCCCGAATAAATCCTTTCTCAAAATCGGTGTGAATAACTCCAGCGGCTTGTGGTGCTGTCGCACCTACAGGGATGGTCCAGGCACGTACCTCCTTCACTCCCGCCGTGAAATACGTTTCAAGATCGAGTAATGTATACGCGCCTCGGATCAGTTTGGCAGAGCCAGGTTCATCCAGACCTAAATCTTCCAAAAATAGTTGACGCTCTTCATACGTTTCAAGTTCAGTAATATCAGCCTCGGTAGCTACCGCAAGAAAAATGACTTCCGCATTTTCATTGGCAATAGCTGCTTTTACAGTATCAACGTATGCATTTCCAACCACTGCCGCATTCTCATCCACATTACAGACATACATGACAGGCTTATCCGTAATTAACTGCAACGGTTTTACAAACTCAGCCCGTGATTCCTTATCCAATTCAATGGCCCTTACCGAAATACCGGCCTCGAGTCCATTCTTAACCGTTGACAAGGCTGCCTCCTCCTTTTGGGCTTCTTTATTTCCAGTCTTCGCCGCCCTTTTAACCTTTTCCAGTTTTTTATCAACGGTTTCCAAATCCTTTAATTGAAGTTCCATATCAATGGTCTCCTTATCACGCAGTGGATTAACACTACCATCAACGTGAACAATATTATCATCATCAAAACAACGTAGTACATGCAAAATAGCATCCGTCTCCCGTATATTACCCAAAAACTGGTTCCCCAGTCCTTCCCCTTTGCTTGCACCTTTTACAAGGCCTGCAATATCCACTATTTCAACCGTAGCCGGTAGGACTCGTTCCGGATTAACCAGTTCTTCCAATTTTTGCAAGCGTGAATCAGGCACATTGACCACCCCTATATTAGGCTCAATAGTACAAAAAGGGAAATTGGCACTCTGGGCCTTTGCATTTGACAAACAATTAAAAAGTGTTGATTTACCAACATTTGGCAATCCTACAATACCTGCTTTCATAATTCAACTAATTTCAAGGGTGCAAATATAGTTTTTACTATACTAAGTATTGAATCAATTTTCATGGTTTAAAGCATAAAACACCAAGTGGTATTTGTAAATAATTGCTTAACATGTTGAACAATATGCACTTAATTAACATTAATTAAGAATAATTTTATACTTTGTTGGCAGAACATGCTAAATTATATGGAACTTCACTCGGATGAGACACTCTGGTATTTTTTTAAAAAGGGTGAATCTAGTGCCTTTGCCGTACTTTTTAAAAAATATTATCCGCAATTACATGTATACGGGATAAAGATTAGTAATGCTCCGAATCTAACAGAGGATTGCCTTCAGAATTTTTTTGTTCAACTTTTTGAAGAAAGGGAAAAGCGAGGAACTATTAAAAACCTCAAGGCCTATTTGTTTGTGTCCTTTAAAAGAAGTCTTATAAAACACCTCAAAAAAAATCAGGATAACGTTCCTATTTCCGAGACGCAATTATTCAAATCAAATTTTACAATTTCAGCGGAGGAAATCTGCATGCATCAAGAAATACAATTTCTTTGTACCAAAACCCTACATGATTTGATCAATCAATTATCACCAAGGCAAAAGGAGGTCATTTATTTAAAGTATTACAGTGAAATGACTACCAGTGACATAGCCGAAGTAATGGACATGAATTATCAAAGCGTGCAAAATATTCTGCAAAAAGCGATGACCAAATTACGATTAGCCTCTCAAAACCAGCAGATTAAATCCATTCTGAAAAAAAGTTAGGAAAAATAGGGTATATTTTAGGGCGTTGAACCTCTTGTAAGTGGAATATCTAACGAATGAACAAGAAGCATAATTTTAATCTACACTATTTATTGGAAAATGCATCATTTGTGAATTGGGCCAAAGGCCTGAACAAAAATGATATGGAATACTGGAACAATTGGATAGCCGACCATCCACAGCATATTGAACTTGTTGAAAGCGCAAAAGCAATTTTAATTGGAATAAGATTTGAGCCTCAATTCCCGGATGCCCAAAAAGTAGATAAAGCGCTTGCCAAAATTTTACCTAAGCTGCGTCTGGCGACCATTGGAGCGGTAAATAACAAAAAATTTCTCCCCTTAAAAAGGGTCATTACCTTGTTAACAGCGGCTGTTGTTCTTTTTCTGTTAAGCTGGACTGGTCTATCCCTTTTCAATAATTACAACACTACTGTTCACAAAACGAATTTCGGCGAAATCATTGACCTAAAATTATCTGATGGAACCACGGTTGTTTTAAATGGCAACTCTGAAATATCCTATAAAAAAGATAATCCCCGATTATTATATCTAAAAGGTGAGGCATATTTCAAAGTTAAATCCATACCTAGTACCGATGCCAAGTTTTGGGTTTTGACCAATGACCTAAAAGTTGAAGTATTGGGAACCCAGTTTCACGTAAACACGAGAAAAAAGAATACCAAGGTTGTTTTGGATGAGGGCTCTATCCATTTGGAATTTAAAAATGGCGATGTTACTAAAATGATTCCGGGAGAGTTAGTTTCTTTTTCAATCGATACTGAAAAAGTGGTGCATAAAAAGGTTACAAGGGAAACCCCTTTTGCCCTATGGAGAGGTGGAACATATACTTTCAATGAAATTCCTTTGAAAGAAGTCATGTCCAATTTAGAATTCACCTACGGCATACAGGTTAAGTATGAGTCTGAAAAATTGAAGGAGATACCGATATCTGGAGGTATCCCAAATCAAAATTTAAAAATCTGCATAGCCGCTATCGAAAAGGCCACGGATACTAGGATTATTCATACCGGTAATACAATACTAATACAAGAGAACATTATTAATTAACTTAAACCATTTATTTATGAGAACGAACAAACTATTGAAAATGCTGCTTGCAATACTACTTTTTTCAAGTAGTATCGGCATGAAGGCAGCCAACGAACTTGACAAGGAGGTGACTCTTTGCGAGTTTTTAAATGAAATCAGTGAAAAACATGAAGTGTTTTTTACCTATAATCCAGCATTGGTGGCAAACACTAGTTTGAATCCAGCGGAATATGAATTTCCCGTGCTGGATAGGATTATCAATAAATTGCAGCGTAAGACCCGTTTCGATTTTGAATATCTTGGTAATAAATACTATGTGGTCTACCATAAAAAGGAAGATAAAGCAAAGGTGATACGAGTTAATTCCGGTCAAATTGGTTTAACCGCACTTACCTTGGATAATTCTATACAGAGTAGTGTTTCAGGTAAAGTTACCGATGATTCTGGATTAGCTTTGGCGGGTGTTAATATTGTAGAAAAAGGAACCTCAAACGGAACCACTACGGATTTCGACGGAAACTATACCATTAATGTGGAAGACGGTGCTACCCTGGTTTATAGCTATATTGGTTTTGCAGCAAGGGAAGAAAAAGTAAATGGAAGAAGCTCCATAAACATTCAACTACTCGAAGGAATGCAATTAGACGAGTTTATTGTAGTAGGATCCAGAACGGCGCCAAGAAGTAATGCAGATACACCTTTGCCTGTCGATGTTGTTGGTGCCAAAGACCTAACTTCAACCGGTCAAATGACTTTTGACAAGGCTTTACAATATAGGATTCCATCCTTTAATACGGTGCAGACTCCGGTTAATGATGCGACTTCTTTATTAGATCCATATGAAATTCGTAATATGGGACCAAGTAGGACCTTAATTTTGATTAATGGGAAGCGTAAGAACTTAAGTGCGCTACTTTACACTCAAACATCTCCAGGTCGTGGGGAAACCGGTGCCGATATCTCGGCAATACCAACGGATGCAATCAAGAGAGTAGAAATTCTTCGTGATGGTGCTTCTGCCCAATACGGTTCTGACGCTATCGCAGGTGTTATGAACATTATATTAAAGGATTCACCCAATGATGGATCCGCAACAATTAGAACAGGTATTACTTCTGAAGGTGATGGCGAAATGTTTGGTGTTGCAATAAACAATGGCTCCTCTATTGGAGAAGATGAAGGCTTTATTAACTATACTGTTGATCTTTCAAAGGTAAACTTGGCGAATCGACCAGGTACAGTTAATGCAGCTGGTGAAGCTGCAGATTTCGGTGCTGATATAGCGGACGTACAAGAGTTTTTAGGTCGTAGGCCAGATGCAGGCAATGTAAATGGCTCTCCAGAGACTGCCGCAGCCAAGTTTTCCGCAAATCTTGGTTATAACCTTAGTGAAAACACGCAACTATATGCAAATGCTGCTTACGTTTATAAATATGTAAACAGTTTTGCAAATTATAGAACCCCGTATTGGAGAACAGTAGATGATTTCCCTTATTTAGCTGATTTCTTTCCTGGAGACAATCCTAATACGGCAGGTGGTTATGATGGCTACGTTCCAACTTTTGAAGGTTTACTAAGCGATTATAATGGAACAATTGGTTTCAAATCAACTATTAATGATTGGAACGTTGATGCAAGTTTTACAACAGGAGGAAACTTACAGACCTACAAAGTGAACCAAACGCATAATAGAAATATTGTATTCTCACCTTCAGTATTTGTTGATGCCAATGGAAATGGGTCTATAGACGATGGTGAAATTACTGAAGGTTCAGAATTGTACCGAGCAAACAGTCAGCAATCTTTTGATCCGGGCGGAACTAAATTCTCCCACAATGTTGGTAACATTGATATCTCGAGACTACTCTCTGATAAAATTAGTATCGGTGTAGGTGCAGAGTTTAGAACGGAGACCTTTGAAGTTATTGAAGGGGAACTAGCTTCTTACGACGGTGGTGGCGCCGATTCATTTGCTGGTGCTTCACCCCAAAATTCCGGCAAGTTTAATCGCTATAATATTGGAGGTTATTTTAGTTTGGATTATGATGTGACCGATGCTTTTTTGTTGAGTGGTACTGTTAGAACGGAGAATTATTCTGATTTTGGAAATGCTTTTGTTTACAAATTTAGCTCACGTTATAAAGTCAATGATGCCTTTACGTTAAGAGGATCTATTTCTTCTGGCTTTAGAGCTCCCACCCTACATCAAATTTATACTCAAAAAGCACAATATTCATTTATTCCTGGACAAGGAATTCAAGTAGGTGGTTTAATCAACAATGTATCTACACAAGCAAAATTATTGGGTATTCCTCAATTGGATGCTGAAACATCCCAAAACTTTACCATTGGTTTTGGTGGTAAAGCGAATAAATTCAGCTATACTTTAGATTACTACAATATTGCTGTAAAAGACCGTATTGTATTAGGTGCCGAAATTAGTGCTACTGGAGATGCTACAAATCCTTTGGATATTCTTTTAGCTTCCAATAACTTGAGTGATGTAAGTTTCTTCTCAAATGCAATTGATACAAAGACATCAGGTATTGATGTAGTACTTGGTTATGAAGGCATTGAACTTGGCGAAGGTAGGTTAAATTTCAACTTATCTGGAAACTATACTATTCAAAACGAACGTGATGGAGCAGTTAAAGACATTCCTTTAGTTGCCAATGCCGGACAATCTGTTGTTAATGAAACGCAAGAAGCCTTGTTCTTTACTTCTAGACCAGTTACAAAATGGATTTTAGGAGCGAATTACGATATCAATAAGTTTGGGTTTTCAATAAACAATACCTATTTCGGAAAGACTACGTTCCAACAACAAGGATTGGATAATAATTTATTTACAGAGTTTACGCCAAAAATTGTTACCGATTTGGGAATTAATTATAGTGCAACTGAAAAACTAACCCTCGCATTAAATTTAAATAACTTATTTGATGTATTACCTGAATGGAGTTTTAAATCTAAAAATGCTGCAGGCGATGCCATATTGGCCGATCCGGCACAATTACTAAATCAGTCTAATCTGATTACCTTCAATCAGCGTTATTCCCAAATGACGTACGATGGATATCACTTTAGCCAATTAGGTGCTATGTTCAACTTATCGTTGAACTATAAGTTCTAGTCCGAATCCCTTAAAATTGAAAAAAGCTACCTACATTTAGGTAGCTTTTTTTATTGGTCCTATGAACAATTTATACGGTGCTGACTTGGCTTCGGTTTACGATGAAGTTTACCAAGGGTTTATTGATTATAAAGTTGAGTATGAATTTTATAAGGCCATTTGCAAGGACTATAATTCGAGCATAATTTTAGAGATTGCTTGTGGTACGGGTAATTTGGCTAAATTATTTTCAGATGATTTTTTTAGTTATATAGGTTTGGATCTAAGTGAATCGATGCTGAGTATTGCCAAGATAAAATATGCCTCCTGTAATTTTGTTCAAGGAGATATGAGGAATTTAAAGTTTATGGATCAGTTTGATTCTGTTCTCATCACAGGTAGATCCTTAAGTTATTTGGTCAACAATACTGATTTGGAAGATACGTTCAAGTCTGTTCATACTGCTTTACAATCTAATGGGTTATTTGTTTTTGATTGTATAAATGCCGAATTGTTCATGCCCTATATTTTACGCAACAAAGAAGTTAGCCATGCCTCTGTATGCAATGGGAAAGTTTTTGAAAGGGATTCCACGTGGATTAAGAATAGATCCGATTTCTACCATTTAATAGATTGGAAGGCCGAATATTTTGAAGTTGAAGGTACTACAAGAATATCCTTAGGTAAGGATTCAAGTATATTTAGAGCTTTTACCAAAAAGGAAACAAGCTACTATTTAAATAGGACAGGATTCAAAATTTTAGAGGTAAAAAATAGAAATACATATGCGTTTGATACCAATGTATTTATCTGTAAAAAACTAGGATAAATCCGATACCAGCTCCCTTATTCAGGATGCATAAAGCGTTGTTTCCCCAAAAGGACTTCTTCAGATTCTACATGGTCATCATCGGGTACACAGCAGTCAACTGGGCAGACGGCCGCACATTGGGGTTCTTCATGAAAACCCACACACTCTGTACACTTGTCCGGAGCTATATAATATACTTCGTCACTGATCGGAACTTGTACTTCACCGGCATTTACCGCCTTGCCACTGGGCAAAACAACATCGCCCTTCAGTGAGGTGCCATCGCTGTAACGCCATTCATCCGCTCCTTCATATATCGCAGTATTTGGGCATTCAGGTTCACAAGCTCCACAATTAATACATTCATCCGTTATTATAATCGCCATAATTTCTTCTACATTAAATTGCCCAAAAAAGAACGGGCATGCTTATTTTTGCACAAAGGTAATTCCTACTAAAATAGTATACAAATATAATGACCCAACACAATCTTAAAGTAGAAGCTTTTGTTAAACTTGGAGATTTTCTAAGAACATTTTGTGAATTTATCAATTCGAATGATAGCTCTGAAGCAACAAAAGATACGTGGTTCGCTGCGTTTAAAGCTGAAACTGAGATGGCCCATCACCATAATGGATGGTTCACCAAAGAAAATTGTATCCATGCGTTTCAAGAATGGGGGAATCTTTTGACTAGAAAAAACTTGAATGAATGGTTAGTGAGTTATGATATATCCACCAATAAAGAAAAAACTGTCGCCTTGATTATGGCAGGCAATATTCCCTTGGTAGGTTTCCACGACCTTTTGTCCGTTTTAATTACGGGCAACAAGGCCTTGGTAAAACTTTCCGGTACTGATCAAAAACTGATTCCCCTACTTATTGCCTATTTGAAGGAAATCGAACCTTATTTTGAGGATAAAGTTGTCTTTACAAAAGAAACGCTTAGCGATTATGATGCGGTTATAGCGACTGGAAGTAACAATACGGCCCGATATTTTGAATATTATTTCAGCAAAAAACCAAACATTATCCGTAAAAACAGAAATTCGGTTGCAGTTTTGAACGGCAATGAAACGAAAGCCGATCTGACCGCTTTAGGGGAGGATATTTTCAGATATTTTGGTTTGGGCTGCAGAAGTGTATCCAAATTATTTGTCCCACAAGACTATGATGTAGATGCATTTTATAAGGCCATCTATAGCTATAAGGATATCCTTCATCATCATAAATATGCCAATAACTACGATTATAACAAAGCAGTGTATTTGATGAGTGAATTTAAAATCTTGGATAACGGGTTTTTGATTTTGAAAGAGGATGAAAGCCACGCCTCCCCTATTGCATCCGTTTTTTATCAATATTATGAAAACCCCTCCCAATTAAAAACAAGACTGATTTCAGATAAAGACAAAATTCAGTGTATCGTCTCCTCCGGATTTATGGAGGAAGAAATTTCATTTGGGGAAACCCAAAAACCTTCCTTAATGGACTATGCCGACGGTATTGATACTGTTGATTTCCTGTTGAGAACATCATCTAATTAAATACCTCAGGGTATCGCAAATTCTTGGAAAAATCCTGACCTTTGCATCCTTAATTATATCACCAAAAATGAAAAAACATAATTTTAGTGCTGGTCCGTGTATTTTGCCAAAAGAAGTTTTATTAAAGGCATCTGAAGCGGTCATGGATTTTAATGGTTCTGGACTTTCGCTTATAGAAATATCGCATCGCAGTAAAGATTTTGTTGCCGTTATGGAAAAGGCAAGGTTATTGGCTTTGGAACTACTCGGACTCGAAGATAAAGGGTATCAGGCACTTTTTCTTCAAGGTGGCGCAAGTCTAGAATTTTTGATGGTTGCCTATAATCTTTTAGAAAATAAGGCAGGCTATTTAAATACGGGTACCTGGAGTGACAAAGCCATAAAAGAAGCTAAATTGTTTGGGGATGTTGTAGAAGTCGCCTCATCTAAGGATGAAAATTTCAAATATATCCCTATAGGTTATGCGGTGCCGAGAGGTCTCGACTATCTCCACCTTACTTCAAACAACACTATATTCGGAACACAAATCAAGAAATTTCCAGCTTCAGATGCGCCTTTGGTTTGTGATATGAGTTCGGACATATTTTCAAGAAGCCTCGATTTTTCGAAATTTGATTTGATTTATGCCGGGGCACAAAAAAATATGGGTCCGGCAGGCACGACTTTGGTCGTGGTCAAAGAAGATGTTTTAGGAAAAGTGTCCAGAAAAATTCCTTCCATGTTAGATTATCAGGTGCATATTGGTAAAGAAAGTATGTTCAATACACCTCCTGTATTTGCCGTTTATACTTCCATGTTGACTCTGGAATGGCTTAAAAACCTGGGTGGTATCGCTGCCATAGAAGAAGTAAACGAGAAGAAGGCCCAACTGCTATATTCAGAAATAGACCTCAATCCTGTTTTTGCAGGCTATGCCAATAAGGAAGATCGTTCAATAATGAACGCTACGTTCAACCTAACGGATGAAAGTCTTAAAACTATATTCGAAAATTTACTGAAGGAAGCAGGAATCAATGGATTGAACGGTCATCGTTCCGTAGGCGGTTATAGAGCCAGCATGTACAATGCACTATCATTGGAAAGTGTTGGTATATTGGTAGATGTGATGAGTGAAATGGAACGCAAGGGATAAAAGTAACTGTCGGTTATGCTTCGTTACTAACGAATTTGATCCCGTATAACCGATAAACCAGCAAGAAAACTATGAAGATTTTAGCGAATGACGGTATTTCCCAAAATGGTACCGCTCTTTTGGAAAAAGCCGGATTTGAGGTATTGACTACAACGGTCGCCCAAGAACAGTTGGGTAATTTCATTAAAGAAAATAAAATTGATGCATTATTGGTACGTAGTGCTACCATGGTAAGAAAAGACCTTATTGACTCCTGTCCCAGCCTAAAACTAATTGGCCGCGGTGGGGTTGGCATGGATAATATTGATGCGGACTATGCTAAATCAAAAGGCATCCATGTAATCAATACCCCGGCTGCATCTGCAGCATCAGTAGCGGAACTTGTATTCGCGCATCTTTTTGGTGGGGTAAGATTTTTGTATGATGCCAATAGAAATATGCCTTTGGAAGGCGATAGTCATTTCAAACAACTAAAGAAATCATATTCTAAAGGCACCGAACTTAGAGGAAGGACCTTGGGTATTTTTGGTTTTGGTAATATTGGCCAAGCTACGGCCAAGCTCGCTATCGGTGCTGGAATGAAAGTGTTGTATTGTGATCCGGAAGTTGAGGAAGCAGCTATTGCCCTTACTTTTTTTGACGGACGAACCATTGAATTCAAATTGGAAAGTTCCGATAAGATGGAAGTTTTAAAACAGGCGGATTATATTTCCTTGCACATCCCAGAACAACAAAACTATGTTTTGGGCAAAAGCGAATTCGAGCAAATGAAAAAAGGCGTGGGCATTATCAATACTGCCCGTGGTGGGGTTTTAGACGAGGTAGCATTGGTAGCAGCACTAGAAGACGGAACCGTTGCCTTTGCAGGACTTGACGTGTACGAATCTGAACCTAATCCCGAAATCAAGATATTGATGCATCCGAATATTTCCCTGTCTCCACACATTGGAGCCGCTACTTTGGAAGCACAGGAAAGAATTGGTCAAGAATTGGCAGAACAAATTATTTCCCTACTTTAAAATAAGAACCATACCGAGACAGTTTTAACTCTTTTCGTATTATTTTCTATAAAAATTAATCAACTACTATAATGGCAGGATTATTAGATTTACTCAACAGCCCAATGGGGCAACAAATGATAACTGGGGTTGCGGAACAGACCAATCAACCGAAGAGTAAAACCGCAGATGTACTAAGTATGGCGATGCCCTTGATATTGGGTGCCATGAAAAAAAACGTAAAATCGTCACCCAACGGTGCTGATGGATTGATGAGTGCCCTGTCCAATAAGCATGATGGTAGTATTTTGGATAATCTTGGCGGCCTTTTTAATGGTGGTGTAGATGATAATGTAATGCAGGATGGCGCAGGAATTTTAGGCCATGTTTTTGGAAATAAACAACCACAGGTAGAAAATGCATTAAGTCAAAAATCTGGGATGGATGCTGATACTGTGGCGCAAATTTTGAAAATTGCAGCTCCTATTGTCATGGGATATTTAGGAAAGCAAACCTCACAAAGCAAGGTAAATGATTCTTCTGGAATGAACACCTTGCTAGGGAGTATGTTAGGCGGTCAGCCTCGACAAAACCAAAGTTTGATTACTACGCTTTTAGATGCTGACGGGGATGGAAGTATTTTAGACGACGTAGCAGGTATGGTCATGGGAAGCAACAAGAAAAAGGGTGGATTAGGTGGCCTATTAGGAGGTTTGTTCGGCAAATAGAAGGTTAACTCTTTTTAACATAGGCCGTTTGCAACAGCAAGCGGCTTTTTTGTATCTTAATAAGATGAAAAAGAAAAAATATTTCCTAATCTTCAACAACACATTCTTACTCTTCGCCCTTGTATTATTGCTGGCAAATTGTGGTACTTCCAAAGATTCAATGTCCATTTCCGATGAAGAAAAAAAAGCATTTGCAGAAGTCGAGGGGGATACGATATCCATTTCTAGTGACAAAACAGAGTATGAAATCCTAATCATAGAACCCGGATTTTATACCTGGTTGAATTCCATCGCCAAGCCAGAGGGATACTATTCCCAGAGTTTCTTGGAAAACAGAAATTATTTAATGGTATTGGAATGGAACCGTAGAGTACTTCAACCCATGCAATTTAACCCAAATCTATATGAACTTCAGATTGATTATACCCAAAATATAGACTATGGTTACGAGGTTAATTATAAACTCTATAATTATTTCATCTATTTCCAAAGAAAGTATGATCAACGATTAGGACCTTTTTTACCACGTATATAAAAAGTATCTTTGCACTTTTTAAAATGTACTATGCAAAGGTTAAAAGAGCGTTGGGGTATATCTAGTAATTTTCAACTAATCGTTATTTTTATTGTATTTGCCATAACAGGTTCTTCCTCCGTATACGTTGCAAAGCCCTTTTTAATGTTCATAGGTTTGCAACAAGCCAATTTCCCAGGAACCTGGTGGGGAGACGCGTTATATTGGACGTTGAGAATCTTGCTGATTTTTCCATTTTATCAGATATTACTTGTTATTTTCGGTTGGTTGTTGGGGCAATTTAGATTTTTTTGGACATTTGAAAAGAAAATGCTTGGCAGATTAGGCCTTGGATTCCTCTTCAAATCTAATAGTTAAGTTATATTTAACATAGATTTCTAATGCTTTGATTATTTTTGACTTGTGAAAAAAACATCATTTACATATTTATCTGTATTTATGTTGTTTACCTTAATGCTTATTAAGGTGACTTCCTTTCACATTTATACCCATCAAGACAATAGTTTAGATACTATAGAAAATTGCAATATATGTAACATTGCTATTCAAAATCCGCATGCTGAATATTTATTTACAGCTATTGTAGGTTTTATATTTATTACAATTTTTATACTTTTTAAAGAACGGCCCTCTCTTTTTGTATCGGAAACACCCTCCTCATTTTTACGCATTTCGTTTTTTGGTAGGCCCCCGCCTTTTATTAGGTAATCCATAATCCAAAAAATAAAAATCGGTATATTTTTCTATACTGATTATTTTAAGCGTAAAACTCGTTAAATGAAATATTTTCTATTTGTATTTGCCGTATTTAGCAGTATACTAATTACCGCGCAAGACTGTAATTCAATCCTTTTAGGAGAAATTCTAGATTTCCATGACAATAGTCCCTTAACTGGAGCAACAATCAGAATTACTGGTAAAAGCAACACTACTGTTTCTAAGGAAGATGGCAAGTTTAGTTTCAGAAATCTTTGTGATGGTGTAATAGAATTAGAAGTAAGCCATCCTGAATGTACTTCTAAGTTCGTAACTATTACCATAGGGGGTGATACATTTCAAAAAATTAGGCTTGAACATCACATTGAAATATTGGAAGAGGTGAAAGTTGTAGGAGATATACCTACGACTACTAATTCTGGTCAAGAAGAAAATCTTTCCATAAAAGAAATAGAACGAAGTAGTGGCAATAGTTTAGGTGATGCATTGAAAAAAATTACGGGAGTTTCTACCTTGAACACTGGAGGGAATATTGTAAAACCTGTAATACAAGGTCTTAGTGGTAGTAGAATTTTGATACTCAACAATAATGTTCGCATGCAGGATATGGAATGGGGAGAAGAGCATGCCCCCAATGTAGATATAAATGCGAACCAAAAAATAAGCGTAATCAAGGGTGCAGCAGCATTAGAATATGGTGGCGATGCAATTGGAGGGGTAATCGTTTTAGAACCATTACCCATTATACGGGCAGACTCCCTTTTTGGCAAAACACAAGTCAATCTCTTTTCTAATGGACGTGGAGGAAATATAACTTCCTCATTAATAAAATCATATAAGTCTGGACTTTATATTAAAGGACAAGGATCCTACAAGCGTTTGGGCGACTTAGAAGCTCCAGATTATATACTTTCCAATACCGGATTACAAGAAAAAGGTTTCTCCCTAAATATTGGAAAACGAGACTTTATTCAAGGTTGGGAAGGGTATTATTCCTTTTTTCAGTCCGAAATAGGAATATTAAGAGCGTCTCACATTGGTAATGTTGACGATTTAATTCAATCTATAAACAGCCAACAACCAAACATCGTCAATGATTTTACCTACGATATTAGTAGACCTAATCAAGAGGTATCGCACCATTTAGGCAAACTGAACTATTATAGACGGTTCGAAGGTTTTGGCAAATGGACATTACAATATGATTTTCAAAAAAACAGAAGGTTCGAATATGATATTCGCGTAGGTGAAGATGCCAACAAAGCATCGTTAGATCTGCAGTTGACAACCCATTCATTCCTAACAAATTTGAAGTTGGATGCCACACAAGGTCTTGACGTCAAAATTGGGGCACTAGGTCGATTTCAATCTAATATTGCCAATCCTGATACAGGGGTTAGAAGGTTAATACCGGATTATGAGAAATTCGATTTTGGTTTTTACGCAGTTGGTGATTACCGCTTAAGCAATTCATGGACTTTAGATGCCGGCTTACGTTATGATTTTAGCCGAATAGATGCTAAAAAATTCTATAGAACATCACGTTGGGAAGAACGTGGTTACGATGAGGATTTTAGCGAAATCATAATTGAAGATTTGGGAACCCAATTACTTACAAATCCTGTTTTTGATTTTCATAATTTTTCTGGAACAACCGGCTTCAATTATGAAATAAACAATGAAAATAATTTACGCTTCAACTATGCGCTTTCAAAAAGAGCACCAAATCCATCCGAATTGTTTAGTGATGGACTTCATCATTCTGCGGCACGAATTGAATTAGGTGACTTGCGTATAAAAAGTGAAACATCTTCCAAATTTTCCGCTTCCATAGAAAAAAATTCAACACAATGGGGATATACCTTGGCCCCTTTTGTGAATAGCATTGATAATTTCATCATTCTTGAGCCAACAGAGGTTGAATTTACAATTAGGGGTGCCTTTCCGGTATGGGCTTACAGGCAAACAAATGCTCTATTGGTTGGGGTAGATGCATCCATCTATAACAATTGGACATCAAACGTCCGTACAGAACATAAATTTTCTTGGGTGGAAGGTACTGATAGAAGTACGGATACACCCTTGATAAATATTCCGGCAGCAAATTTGAACAACAGTATTTCCTATACCAATGCTAAATGGAATAATTTAACAATCAGTTTAGAAAGCCAATATATATTTGAGCAAACAAGATTTCCGCCCAATATTGTGGTCTTTTCACCACAGCAGCAGCAAGAAGTTGTCTTGGATATAAACACCCCACCACCAAGGTATCATCTATTAGCGGCGAATACCGAAGCATCTTTTACAATCAAAAATACAAATGATTTTACCATAGGCTTGAGTGCCTCCAATTTATTGAATACATCTTATCGAGATTACCTTAACCGATTACGATATTTCGTAGATGACATGGGCAGAAATATAAGTCTGCGCCTTATTTATAATTATTAATTTTAAATTTAAACTAGAAATGAACACAATTAAAGAATTTACAAGAAAAACATCCCTTAGATCTATTTTCGTACTTAGTATGTTGGTTGCAATAATAACATCATGTTCAAATGATGATGAAAATCCGATAGCGGTAGATGAAGAGGAGGTGATAACAACAATGAATGTTACCCTTAGTTCCACTAATAGCGGCAATATACTATTACAATCACAAGATTTGGATGGTGACGGACCAAAACCTCCAGAAATTACTGTTTCCGGAAATCTAGCGGCAAATACCACCTATACGGGTAGTATTGAACTATTGAACGAAACCGAAACACCTGCAGAAAATATTACTACAGAAGTTAGTGAAGAGGCAACAGAACATCAATTCTTCTTCAATACAAGTGGATCAATAACCAGTACAACATACAGTGATGTAGATGTAGATGGTAACCCCATAGGTATTTTATTTGAATTAACCACAGGTGCCGCAGGTAATGGAACCATTCAAGTAACCCTGCGCCATGAGCCAAAAAAGCCAAATGATGGAAGTTTGGCAGACGCAGGTGGAGAAACGGATATAGCACAAAGCTTTACCGTTGTAGTAGAATAAAACACAATATATAGTCTTCGGTTTTAAAATAAAACCGAAGACTATATATTTAACCCTTGTGTAATAATTACTCTTTTAGCTCGTACCAATCAATATTGGTGAGTGCCGGCCTTCGACCCTTTTCTAATGTTGGATAATTTTTTACAAGATAATCAACTACGATTTTTTGATTTTCTCCTAGTTCCCACAATCCTTGGGTTTTCTGCATCCAACGTATAGTAGCGTTCCATTGCTCCTCTCCCATCCTGTTTTGAATGATCAGTTTAGAGGAATGGCAGGTTGTACAATTGTTTATTACGGTCTGCAATCCATCGGCAGCTATAAGTCCTGTACGGACATGAATACCATCCTCAATCAATTCCGTGTCTACTTCGCTAACTTTTACTTGCGATTCATCTGGGCCATAAAAATACAAAGCAGTAATACCCAATAAGATAAAGACCGTACAAATAATGATTAAAAACTTGTAAACAGGATTTGCATTTTTATTAAAATCATTTCTTTTTTGCATTAGATAACTTTTACGGCAATTCTATGGCAGGCATTGTTCAAATACCCCTTCGGATTCCACCCAGGCAATACCATGGGTTGTTTATTACCGTTAGAGTCCGTAGCCCGTGCCCAAATTTCATAATATCCTTTTTTTGGAAATGAGACCGATGCATTAAAATGTTGCCAAGCCAATCGGTTCATAGGTTTTTCAAGTTTGGCCGTTTTCCATGAAGTTCCAAAATCAATGGAGTATTCCATTTTTGAAACCTCAAACTCTCCAGCCCAAGCATGTCCGTTAATTTTAAGCGGTTTATTCTCTGAAAGCAATGCGCCAGATTTCGGGTAGGTAATCAATGATTTCACGGGCATGGATTCTATGATACACATATTTTCATCTGTAACGCTTTCTCCGGGAGCTACAGTTTCACAGGGAACACGATATGAACTACCTCCCATCTTTTCACCATCATGCACCTTGTTCCGTATACTTATTCTATTCACCCATTTTCCAGAGACCGATGCTGGCCAACCCCCAGCGACCAAACGCAGCGGAAAACCATGTGCTATTGGAATAGGTTCTCCATTCATGGCAAAGGCCAATAGGGTTTCATCCTGCATCGCCTTAGAAATAGGAACCCCTCTTGATATTGGTTCCTTTGATGGGTTCTTACTTAAGTGTATATCTGTACCATGATACCCAATGTATACCGCATCATCAGCTATACCCACATCTTTTAATATATCTTTGAGGCGAACTCCTGTCCACTCGGCACAGGATACGGCGCCTATAGTCCATTGATTTCCTTTGGCCGGCGGATTGAATTCGCTCCTCCCATTCCCTCCACATTCCAATGTAAGTTGATAGGTGTAGTGCTTGAACTTGCTTTTTAAATCGGAAAGTAAATAGGATTTTGGAGTCATAACGGACTCTCCATCAATTTCTAATTGCCACAATTTTTCATCAATCTGTTCAGGTAGTAATCCATTATTACGAATGAACATATATCTATTAGGGGTAATACGATCATTCAAAAGATGTGCCTGTGCCTCGATATTCCAAGGCTTATCATTGAGTACGACCATGGCTTCGTCTTTATGGAACAATTGAAAAGGATCCGTTTCTTGAAACACAAGTGGTGTATACCCATTAGGTATCAATTCCCTATAAACCATATCAATACCAAATAAGGCAGCTAAGCTACCTAAGCTTGATTTTGCAACAAAATTTCTTCTTTTCAAAACTCGGTGGATTTGAGCTAAAGTTAAGTCATTTGAAATAAATTGAAAGTTACCTAGACCTCAATAGTCTGTTCTTTTTTGACCCCTTTATATATGTAAGTGTAGAACCACATTAAGGTAAAAGAAGGTATTAGGTCAAAGCCCGGAATTATTTCTTCTATAAACGTAATTATTCCTGCGACTTGCCCTATTTTGCCTTTATACATTCTGGTCATTAGCCACGCGGCCAAAGGGGCCCATATGATATCGGAAAATTCACCTACAAAGGGAATGGCAAAGGAAAGCATTCCAATGCCATCGAATAACAGACCCATGAAGAGTTGCTTATATTTTTTATTCTGTAATGCTGACATGTTTAGAACTTAGTAATTCTTTAATTGAAATACAACAAAGATGCCAAAATTCAATTTAACTTATCCCTAAACAATATCAGAAATGATTAAGAAAGCTTTGCACTGATCAATTTGAGAAATTCGTTTCTAGTTTCTATCTTTTCAAACTGACCCCTGAACCCCGAGGTGGTGGTTACTGAGTTTTGTTTTTGAACACCACGCATCATCATACACATGTGCGAAGCTTCTATTACCACAGCAACACCTTTCGGTTTTAAGGTATTATTAATGCATTCCAAAATATTATGCGTCAACCGCTCTTGCACCTGTAATCTTCTAGCAAAAACGTCTACTACGCGCGGTATTTTACTTAGACCAACAATATGACCATTTGGAATATAAGCAATGTGGGCCTTTCCAAAAAATGGCAACATATGGTGCTCGCACAAAGAATACAATTCAATGTCCTTTATAATGACCATATCATCATAACTTTCCTTGAACATGGCACCCTTAAGTATTTCTTCAGCATCCTGCTTATAACCTTGGGTTAAAAACAACATGGCCTTGGCGGCCCGCTCCGGTGTTTTAAGCAAACCTTCCCTGCCTACATCTTCACCAATCTCATCAATAATGGAAGAATACCTGCTTCGTACTTCATCGGTTATTTCAAAATTATATTCTTCTAAATTTCTATAAGGGGACATACAGTTTATTTTATGTTTAACCTAATCATATTTAAGTTGAACAAATTTAATGTTTTCTTTTGTCAACGAACTTAAATATTTCTTAAATAGCAAAGCAAAATTAGTCATTTTGAATTTTAAAATTAATCTCCTGTTCTTTGAGCTGAAGTAAATGCCTAATACTATTTTACCCTTACTCCTTTTTGATTATTTTTGAGCCTGATAACAATTTATTAAATCCCACATACTTTCTAATGATACAAGCTTCTAACATTCATAAATATTACGGGGAATTAGAAGTTTTAAAGGGTGTCAACCTACATATTAAAAAGGGGGAAATTGTTTCTATTGTTGGTGCTTCTGGTGCTGGTAAGACAACCTTATTACAGATTCTCGGTACCTTGGATGTACAAACGAACAAAAAGGAAAGTACCCTTTTGATCAACGATACGGATACTACCGGACTCAACGACAAGGAACTGGCCAAATTCAGAAATGAACATATTGGTTTTATATTTCAATTCCATCAATTGCTTCCTGAGTTTACGGCTTTGGAAAACGTTTGTCTGCCCGCCTTCATTAAAAAAATACCAAAACCTGAAGCGGAAAAAAGGGCTATGGAACTTTTAAATTTCTTAGGGCTTTCCCATAGGTATGACCATAAGCCGGCAGAATTGTCCGGGGGCGAACAACAGCGGGTTGCCGTCGCACGTGCCTTGATCAATAATCCTTCTATCATATTTGCTGATGAACCGAGTGGTAATCTAGATTCAGAAAGTGCGGACAAGCTTCATAAATTATTTTTTGAGTTGCGGGAAAAATTCGGTCAGACCTTTGTCATTGTAACCCATAACGAGGAATTAGCGGAAATGGCCGATCGCAAGCTGACCATGGTAGATGGTAAGATTGTGGACAAAGCAATCATTGAGGCCTAATCGCAATGCCTGTGTTGGAAGAAATATATGCTTTTACCAAAAACCCCGCATATGAGGAAGATCCAAATAAAGAATTCAACTATCGCTTTCGATATGTAGTTATTTTAACCGCTTTGGGGATTATTTTCAGTATTGGATTGTCACTCTTCGCCGGGCTCTTGGAATTTGCTTTCGGTTTAGAGCTTGGAAAGCATGCTACGGACAATTTATTTGAAAAGTATTCCGCTGTTGGCATATTTTTTTTTGTAGTGATTCTAGCGCCCTTGTTCGAAGAACTATTTTTCCGTGGCCCTATCTTTTGGTTTAAGGATTCAAAATATTTCAAAGTCATTTTCTATCTGATTGCTATTCTCTTTGGGTATATTCATATTTCGAACTTTGAAATATCCACTATGGTTCTAATATTGTCACCACTCTTGGTAGCTCCACAGATATCCATAGGGATTTTGTTGGGAATGATACGAGTAAAATTTGGACTTTTATGGTCTATGGCAATGCATGCCTTTTACAACCTTATATTGACAACCCCTTTGATCTTAATGAAACTTCTAGATATTCCAATAGAATGAAAAAATCAGAATTAAAGGAATTTTTGGATGCTAAGGTGATAGAATATAATAGACCGATATTTCTGGAATCAGATCCTATTCAAATTCCCCATTTGTTTACAAAAAAAGAGGATATTGAAATCAGTGGGTTTTTGACCGCGACCATAGCTTGGGGAAATAGAAAAAGCATCATCAACAATGCCCATCGATTAATGAAACTAATGGACCATAGTCCATACGATTTTGTCATGAACCATAACGATGGTGAACTAGTAAGGTTGCAAGATTTTGTTCATCGAACCTTTAATGCAACAGACCTTGGTTATTTTCTAAAGAGCCTGAAAAATATATATCAGAATTATAATGGATTGGAAGGTGTCTTCACCGAATATCAAGAAAAGGATACGATGCAACCTGCCATATCAAAATTCAAGGAACTATTTTTTGAACTCCCCTATGAAACTAGGACTACTAAACACGTTTCGGACCCTTTAAAAGGCTCAGCCGCCAAACGTATCAATATGTTTTTACGATGGATGGTAAGGGATGCATCCTCACAAGTTGATTTCGGACTTTGGAAAAATATTAGTGCAGCAAAATTATCTTGCCCATTGGATGTGCATTCGGGAAATGTAGCCCGTAAACTCGGACTATTAAAACGAAAGCAGAATGACGCCAAAGCTTTAGCTGAACTGGATAAAAATTTGAGAAAACTAGATTCGGAGGACCCGGTTAAATATGATTTTGCCTTATTTGGTTTGGGCGTTTTTGAGAAGTTTTAACTTACTATCCCCATTCTTCCCAAATCTAAAGATTGTTTTTTGCCTCCTTCCGCAATTGACTTATAGATGGCCTCTACTATAATCATATCGCGTTTCCCCATTTCACCTGGTGCCACGTTGGGGGCACCTAATAAAATATGTTTGGCAAAATCATCCATCTGTAAGGCCTGTTGACGTTGATGGGGGAAACTGATTATATTTCCGTTGGAGGTGCTACCATTTATGGGTCCATAACTATGGGCAGGGTCCAGTTCGAACCAACCACTGCTACAATGAGATTTTAATCGGTTTCCATTCGCGTTATGGGAGGTCATCATTTGGCCCACTGCGCCGTTGGGAAACTCGAATTGTGCGGTAATAGTTTCATCAGTTCGCTTAAAATAATCGGGACGGGTACTAAATTCCTGTGCTGAGACCGAGGTGGGATTATGCCCAGTGCCGTAAATACTGGTTTGAATAGCATATACCCCCATATTCATCAAAGCACCCCCCCCAGACAATGATTTATGCAATCGCCATTGGTCTGGATTTCCTTGTGATATGTATGCAGCATCCGAAGAAACAAAAAGAACATCCCCAAATGTTTTTTCCTTTACGTATTTTTTAACCTCATTGGTATAGGGATCGCTTTGCATTCTATAGCCCACAGCTAGTTTTACATTGGCTTTTTTACAGGCTTCTATAATGGCATCACACTCTTCTACACTAATTGCCATCGGTTTTTCACAGATGACATGCTTACCTGCTTTTGCGGCCCTAATACTAAAATCCGCATGCATACTATTAGGGAGCACTATATAAACGATGTCGATGTCAGGGTTGTTGGCAATGGAGTCAAAATTACCGTAATTGTAAATATTCTTTTTAGGAACAGTATATTTTTCTTGCCAGATAGCCTCCTTCTCCTTTGTTCCCGTTACAATACCCGCCAAATAACAATACTCCGTATCCTGTAAGGAA
>JBBSKR010000018.1:0-29004 GCA_038256135.1 Flavobacteriales bacterium
AATTAAACGTAAGGAACAATGAAAAAACAAGAGATAAAAGAATTGTCTGTCGAAGGACTTACGGAGAAATTGGTCGAGTACAGGAAGCAACATAAAGATTTGAAAATGGCACATTTTGTTACACCGTTAGAAAATCCGCTTCAGATTAGAAAAGTGAGAAGAACGGTAGCAAAATTAGCCACTGAATTAACTAAAAGGGAAAACCAATAACTGGTTCTGCTTTATGGAAAAAAGAAACTTAAGAAAGGAAAGAGTAGGAGTCGTCACTAGTGATAAAATGGAAAAATCCATTGTGGTCGCAGAGGTGAAAAGAGTAAAGCATCCTATGTACGGTAAATTCGTTTTGAAGACAAAGAAATATGTTGCACATGACGAAAAAAACGATTGCAACATTGGCGATACGGTTAAGATCATGGAGACCCGTCCTATGAGTAAGACCAAATGTTGGAGATTAGTAGAAATCTTAGAAAGAGCTAAATAAGTTATGTTACAGCAAGAATCAAGACTAAAGGTAGCGGATAACACAGGAGCAAAGGAAGTATTGACTATCCGTGTCCTTGGTGGTACCAAAAGAAGATATGCTTCCATAGGTGACAAAATTGTAGTTACCGTAAAAGAAGCGACTCCAAATGGAGGTATCAAAAAAGGGGCAGTTTCAACTGCGGTTGTTGTGCGTACCAAAAAGGAGGTAAGAAGACCTGATGGGTCCTATATCAGATTTGATGATAACGCCTGCGTGTTATTGAATCCTACTGGAGAAATGAGGGGAACCCGTGTTTTTGGGCCGGTTGCAAGGGAGCTTAGGGATAAGCAGTTTATGAAGATTGTATCATTGGCCCCAGAGGTACTATAAAAAGAAAATAGATAAAAGAATCAAGAGATTGGAAACAAGACCGAACACAGCAAGTAAAATTAAAAACGGTCGTGCTTGAATTTGAAACTTGAACTTGAACTTTAAATATAGATGAAAAAGTTAAAAATAAAAACAGGGGATACGGTACGGATTATCGCTGGTGACCATAAGGGCACCGAAGGTAAGGTGATGCGCGTTGATCTTGAAAAAAATAAAGCCATTGTAGAAGGTACCAATATGGTGTCGAAACATGAGAAGCCAAGTGCAAAGAATCCTCAAGGTGGTATTGTTAAAAAAGAAGCTTTGATACATATTTCAAATCTATCCTTGATCGATGGTAAATCTGGAGATACAACTAGAGTAGGTTATGAAGTTAGGGATGGTAAGAAAGTTAGGGTTTCCAAAAAATCCAATGAAGTAATTTAGTTATGGCGTACGTTGCAAGATTAAAGAAAGAGTATAAGGAGCGAGTTATCGCTTCCCTTACAGAGGAATTTGGTTACAAGAATGTAATGCAAGTGCCTAAGCTAGAGAAAATAGTGATGAGTAGAGGTGTTGGCGCAGCTGTTGCCGATAAAAAGCTTATTGACCACGCTATAGATGAAATGACGATGATTACGGGTCAAAAAGCAGTTTCCACATTATCAAAAAAGGATGTCGCAGCCTTTAAACTAAGAAAAGGCATGCCAATTGGTGCAAAAGTTACTCTTAGGGGTGAACGGATGTACGAATTCTTAGATCGTTTAGTTACTTCTGCCTTGCCACGGGTTCGTGATTTTCAAGGGATCAAGGCCACAGGTTTTGATGGTCGCGGAAATTACAATTTGGGAATAACGGAACAGATAATATTTCCTGAAGTTAATATTGACAAGATCAACAGAATTAACGGAATGGATATCACTTTTGTAACCTCCGCAGAAACGGATAAGGAAGCAAAATCTTTATTAACGGAATTAGGTTTACCTTTTAAAAAGAATTAGTATGGCTAAGGAATCAATGAAAGCCCGTGAAAGAAAAAGGGAAAGAACTGTAGCAATTTATGCTGAAAGACGTAAGGCCTTGAAAGAAGCTGGAGACTATGAAGCATTGCAGAGATTGCCTAAGAATGCATCTCCAGTACGTTTGCACAACCGATGTAAACTTACCGGAAGACCAAGAGGCTACATGAGAACTTTTGGGATTTCTAGGGTAATGTTCAGGGAAATGGCGAATGCCGGTTTAATTCCAGGTGTTAAAAAGGCCAGCTGGTAAAAAAATAAAATTATTAATGGTTTCAGGTTTAGTTTAAAAGCTAAAAACCGTCACCGAATTATATACAAATGGTAACAGATACTATAGCAGATTACCTAACGAGGGTTAGAAACGCAAGTAGTGCGGGTCACAGGGTCGTTGAGATCCCTGCATCCAATCTAAAAAAAGAGATAACTAAAATATTATTCGATCAGGGTTATATTTTAAGTTACAAGTTTGAGGAAGATAAGGTTCAAGGTACGATTAAAATTGCTTTGAAATATGACAAGCTTACTAAAGAGCCTGTTATCAAGAAAATTCAGCGTATAAGTAAGCCTGGGCTTAGAAAATATGCCGGTAACGAAGATTTACCACGTGTGTTGAACGGTTTAGGTATTGCTATTGTTTCAACATCACATGGTGTAATGACCAGTAAGCAGGCTAAGGCAGAAAAAGTGGGTGGTGAAGTTTTGTGCTACGTTTATTAATTGAATAAAGAGTTAGAAAATGTCTAGAATAGGTAATAATCCGATCGCGATTCCCGAAGGAGTTTCAATTGAAATCAATGACAACATCATTACCGTAAAAGGTAAGTTGGGTGAGTTGACTCAAGAATTTTCTGGTGTTGCAATTAAAGTAGAGGACGGACAGGCTTGGGTAACAAGACCATCCGATTCTAAAGAGCACAAAGCAAAGCACGGTTTATATAGATCACTAATCGTTAACATGGTCGAAGGTGTTTCAAAAGGCTGGACCAAACAGTTGGAATTGGTGGGAGTAGGATATAGGGCGAGTAACCAAGGGCAAAAATTGGATTTGGCTTTAGGTTTTTCCCATAATATCGTGTTCAACTTGGCCCCTGAGGTAAAAGTTGAGACTATTTCTGAAAAAGGAAAGAATCCTATAGTGAAACTTACCTCCTATGACAAGCAATTGGTTGGACATATAGCTGCAAAAATTAGATCCTTCCGTAGGCCAGAGCCATACAAAGGGAAAGGAATTAAGTTTGTAGGTGAAATATTAAGAAGAAAAGCTGGTAAATCAGCTTAATATAAGTGTATTATGGGATTATCAAAGACACAAAGAAAATTTAGAATCCGACGTAGAATCCGTAAGGTTTCTTTTGGAACGGTAGAAAGACCTCGGTTATCTGTTTTCAGAAGTAATAGCGGTATTTACGCTCAAGTTATAGATGACGTTAAGGGAGTGACATTAGTGTCCGCTTCTTCAAGAGATAAGGATATTGCAAAAGCAAAAGGTAATAAATCGGAGATCGCCGCATTGGTCGGTAAAACGATAGCGGAGAAAGCTGTTAAGGCAGGCTTTGAGAAAGTTGCTTTTGATAGAGGAGGTAATTTGTATCACGGAAGAGTAAAATCTTTGGCAGACGGTGCGAGAGAAGCAGGTCTAAAATTCTAATATACTAGTATGTTCCAAAAATATAAAAACGTAGAAACTGTTAAACCTGGTGGTTTAGATTTAAAAGATAAATTAGTTGGCATTCAGCGTGTAACTAAAGTAACGAAGGGTGGTAGGGCATTTGGTTTTTCCGCTATCGTTGTGGTTGGTGATGAAAATGGCGTTGTAGGTCACGGTTTAGGTAAGTCGAAGGAAGTTGCTACGGCAATTGCGAAAGCAATTGAAGACGGTAAAAAGAATTTAGTACGTATTCCTTTGAATAGGGGAACACTGCCACACGAGCAAAAAGGTAAATTTGGTGGTGCACGGGTTTATATTCAACCTGCATCCCATGGTACCGGTGTTATTGCCGGTGGTGCTGTTAGAGCGGTATTGGAAGCGGTTGGGGTACATGATGTACTGTCCAAATCACAAGGTTCTTCAAATCCACATAATGTTGTAAAGGCAACTTTTGATGCTTTGTTACAGCTAAGGGATGCAAAGACAATTGCGCAGCAGAGAGGTGTTTCTTTAGAAAAAGTGTTTAAAGGCTAAAATCAAGTATGGAGTACAAAGTAATTAATATTGGTCAATAAATTTTCGACAAACGAATAGCTGCCAAATACTAACTACTAAATACTAAATACGAACTACTAAAAAATTATGGCAAAGATTAAAGTTACACAAGTGAAAAGTGGAATCAAGAAACCTCAGAATCAAAAAAGGACTTTAGAGGCACTTGGTTTAAAAAGAATAGGACAGGTGGTAGAACATGAAAATACGCCTAACATTCTTGGAATGATAAATAAAGTTGAACATTTAGTTTCCATTGAGGAGGCTTAAAGATAGAATACAATGGGTTTACATAATCTACAGCCTGCAGAAGGTTCAGTAAATAGGGACGGTAAGCGTCTTGGAAGAGGACAAGGGTCTGGAAAAGGAGGAACTGCTGCAAGAGGGCATAAAGGAGCAAAATCAAGATCTGGATATTCTAAGAAAATAGGTTTTGAAGGTGGTCAAATGCCATTACAGCGCCGTGTACCTAAGTTTGGATTTACCAATATAAACCGTAAGGATTATAAGGGCATCAATTTAGAAAGATTGCAACAACTTGTTGACGATAAGCAAATTTCAAAGGAGGTTTCTTTAGATCTATTGATAGAGAACGGTTTGATCAAGAAAAATGATTTGGTGAAAATTTTAGGTAATGGTGAATTAAAGGCACCCCTAAAGGTTTCCGTACATAAATTTACAGCTTCTGCGAAAGCAGCTATCGAAGCAGCAGGTGGTGAAGCAATAAGTTTGTAAGCATAAACGAGAGCATGAAGAATTTTATTGATACAATGTCCAATATTTGGAAGATAGAAGAACTAAGAAATAGGATTCTTATTACATTGGGTCTTTTATTGGTATACCGATTCGGTTGCCAAATTGTGCTTCCTGGTATAGATTCAACACAGTTGGGTGGATTGACCGATAGTACCGATCAAGGTATCTTTGGTCTCTTGAATGCATTTACAGGTGGCGCGTTTGCAAATGCCTCTGTGTTTGCCTTGGGTATTATGCCTTACATTTCAGCTTCGATTGTGGTTCAATTAATGGGTATTGCGATTCCATATCTTCAAAAATTACAGAAGGAAGGTGAAAGTGGTCGTAAGACAATCAACCAGATAACCAGATGGCTAACCATAGGCATCTGTATCGTACAGGCACCGGCCTACTTATATGGGTTGGAAGCTTTTGGTGTTCAGGATAGTGCTTTCTTGTTGGGTAAAGGTTTGGATTTTATGATTCCCGCGGTTATCATCTTGGTAACAGGAACTGTATTTGCCATGTGGCTGGGTGAAAAGATAACGGATAAAGGAATTGGTAATGGTATTTCCCTATTGATTATGATAGGTATCATTGCAACCATGCCGCAGTCTTTTGTTCAAGAATTTATTTCTAGGACTACCGATAACAATGGAGGTTTAATGTTCATACTTATTGAAGTGATCATCTGGTTCTTGGTCATCTTGGCTTGTATCCTTTTAGTTATGGCAACAAGGCAGATACCGGTGCAATATGCACGACGTACAGCTTCTGGCGGATATGAAAAGAACATCATGGGTTCTAGACAATATATTCCCTTAAAGTTGAATGCATCTGGAGTAATGCCAATAATCTTTGCACAGGCCATTATGTTTGTTCCTGGACTCATTGGTTCAACTTTCGATGATACTGCAGTTGGTCAATGGATGCAAGTACAGTTTAGTGATATTTTTGGCTTGGCATACAATTTATTGTTTGCGCTGTTAATTATCATTTTTACGTACTTCTATACGGCAATTACCGTTCCTACCAATAAGATGGCCGATGATTTGAAAAGAAGCGGCGGTTTTATACCTGGCATACGGCCCGGTAAGGAAACAGGAGATTATTTGGATAAGATCATGTCTTTGATAACGTTACCTGGATCAATTTTCTTAGCTTTGCTGGCGATTTTACCAGCTGTGGTAGTCAAGTTGATGGATGTTCAGGCAGGATGGGCCTTATTTTATGGAGGTACTTCCTTATTAATCATGGTTGGTGTTGCCATCGATACGGTTCAGCAGGTAAATTCATATTTATTGAATAGACATTACGATGGTTTGATGAAAACCGGTAAAAATAGAAAAGTTGCATAATTTATGGCTAAGCAGGCAGCAATAGAACAAGATGGATCCATCATAGAAGCATTGTCAAATGCGATGTTTCGTGTAGAGTTGGAGAATGGGCATGTGGTAACAGCACATATTTCAGGTAAAATGCGCATGCACTATATTAAATTATTACCTGGAGACAAGGTTAAATTGGAAATGAGTCCGTATGACCTTACGAAAGCAAGAATTACATATAGATATTAAGATACAAGATGAAAGTAAGAGCATCAGTTAAGAAGAGAAGTGTCGACTGCAAGATTGTTCGCAGAAAAGGCAGATTGTACGTAATCAACAAAAAGAATCCTAGATTTAAACAAAGACAAGGGTAATTATGGCAAGAATCGCAGGTATTGATATACCAAAACAAAAAAGAGGCGTGATCGCCTTGACCTACATTTTTGGAATAGGCAGAAGTAGGGCGCAAGATATTTTGAGCAAAGCCCAAGTTAGTGAAGATACAAAGGTTTCCGATTGGGACGATGATGAAATAGGTCGTATCAGGGAAGCTGCATCGGCTTATGTCATAGAAGGTGAATTGCGTTCTGAAACGCAGTTGAACATTAAGCGTTTAATGGATATTGGATGTTATAGAGGCATACGTCATAGGTCAGGTTTACCTTTAAGGGGTCAGCGGACTAAGAATAACTCTAGAACAAGAAAAGGAAAGCGTAAAACAGTTGCTAACAAGAAGAAAGCAACTAAATAATAATTAGGTATGGCAAAGGCAAATACTAAAGTTACCAAGAAACGTAAGGTTATAGTTGATTCAGTTGGGGAGGCGCATATAAGTGCATCTTTCAACAATATCATCATCTCCTTGACAAATAAAAAGGGAGATGTTATTTCTTGGTCATCTGCTGGTAAATTAGGTTTCAGGGGATCTAAAAAAAATACACCTTATGCTGCTCAGGTAGCTGCAGAAGATTGTTCTAAGGTTGCCCATGAAGCAGGTTTAAGAAAAGTAAAGGTGTACGTTAAAGGACCAGGTAATGGTAGGGAATCTGCAATAAGATCGCTTCATAACTCAGGGATAGAAGTAACAGAAATAATAGATGTTACTCCAATGCCGCACAACGGTTGTAGACCTCCTAAAAGAAGAAGAGTTTAATTAAATACTAATATATTTCACGGAAAGTGTAGTTACGATTATCGAAGGATAAGCCTTAATTCATAGTCTCACTTTCAAACAAAAAGAAAATGGCAAGATATACAGGACCAAAATCAAAGATTGCCCGTAAATTCGGCGAGGCGATTTTCGGAGACGATAAGTCTTTTGAAAAGAAAAATTATCCTCCGGGACAGCACGGTAATAACAGACGAAGAGGTAAAAAGTCTGAATATTCCGTACAGTTAATGGAGAAACAGAAAGCTAAGTATACCTATGGTATCTTGGAAAAGCAATTTAGAAACTTATTTGCATCTGCAAAAAGAAAAGAAGGCGTTGCTGGTGAAATTTTACTTCAACTTTGTGAATCACGTTTAGATAATGTGGTTTATAGAATGGGAATTTCTCCCACTAGGAGTGGTGCTAGACAATTGGTTTCCCATAGACATATTACCGTTAACGGTGAGTTGGTGAACATACCATCTTATTCATTAAAGGCGGGTGATGTTATAGGCGTAAGGGAGAAATCCAAATCAGTACAGAGCATACAAGATTCGCTAGCTGCGAATAGTGCAGTATACGAGTGGATTACTTGGAATAACGCAAAGATGGAGGGTACGTTTGTATCCGTTCCCGAAAGGCTCCAGATTCCAGAAAATATCAAAGAACAATTAATCGTGGAGTTATACTCTAAATAAACAATACCGATCCAATTATGGCATTATTTAATTTTCAGAAACCCGATAAAGTAATAATGATCGATTCCTCCGATTTCGAAGGGAAGTTCGAATTTCGCCCTTTGGAACCTGGTTATGGTTTAACTGTTGGGAATGCATTAAGACGGGTATTGCTATCTTCATTAGAAGGGCATGCCATTACATCCATACGAATAGATAAAGTAGAGCATGAATTCTCTGTGATTTCTGGCGTTGTAGAAGATGTTACCGAGATCATATTAAATTTGAAGCAAGTACGTTTCAAAAAACAAATAGAAGATTCCGAAGCAGAAGTGGTATCGATTTCTGTTAGTGGAAAGAATCAATTGACTGCCGGTGATTTTCAGAAGTTCATTTCTGGCTATCAAGTATTGAATCCCGATTTGGTTATCTGTAATATGGATGCTAAGGTGAGCATCAATATGGAGATTACTATTGAAAAGGGCAGGGGATATGTACCTGCAGAAGAGAATAAGAAATCAGGGGTGCCGTTAGGAACTATAGCAATAGATTCCATTTTCACCCCTATCAAAAACGTAAAGTATAGTATAGAGAACTTTCGAGTAGAACAAAAGACAGATTATGAGAAATTGGTTTTTGAAATTTCTTCCGATGGTTCTATTCACCCAAAGGATGCTTTGACCGAGGCTGCGAAAGTACTTATTCATCACTTCATGTTGTTCTCCGATGAGCGCATCACTTTAGAAGCCGATGAAATTGCACAAACGGAGACTTACGATGAGGAGTCCTTGCACATGAGACAGTTATTGAAGACGAAATTGGTAGATATGGATTTATCGGTTCGTGCACTTAATTGTTTAAAAGCGGCAGAGGTAGATACCTTAGGGGATTTGGTTTCCTTCAATAAGAATGACTTGATGAAGTTTAGAAACTTTGGTAAAAAGTCCTTGACAGAACTTGAAGAGCTTGTAATCAATAAAGGTTTAAGTTTCGGAATGGATTTGTCAAAATACAAATTAGATAAAGATTAATAATCATATTTTGCTCCTCGATAAGTCGAGTTTGGTAGCAAGATGATAAAATAAAAACATGAGACACGGTAAAAAAGTCAATCACTTAGGAAGAAAAAAGGCGCATAGAGTTGCTATGTTGGCCAACATGGCTTGTTCATTGATAGAACACAAAAGAATTAACACTACAGTTGCAAAAGCAAAAGCGTTAAAGCAATTTGTTGAGCCATTGATTACAAAATCAAAAGCAGAAAATAATAAGACTGCAGAAAAGGGAACGCACAACAGACGTGTGGTTTTCAAAAACCTGCGCGACAAATATGCTGTGACCGAACTGTTCAGTGTTGTTTCTGAAAAGGTTGCCGATAGACCAGGTGGATATACCAGAATTATCAAATTGGGGAATCGACTTGGTGATAATGCCGATATGGCGATGATAGAATTGGTTGATTTCAACGAAATCTACAACGCAGGTAAGCCTAAAAAGAAATCTACAAGACGAAGTAGAAGATCAAGTGGTAGCAATAGTGCTGCCGATACTACATCTGCTGAGAAAGAGGTTAAAGAACCAAAAGCAGAGGAGCAGCCGTCTGAGGAGACAAAACCAAAAGATGAAGCTCAAACTGATAATGAGGCAAAGACAGATGATTCTAAGGAATAAGTTGTCGATAAATAATGATAATCAAAAAGGATAAGCTTTTCAGTTTATCCTTTTTTTATGTTTTTTTGTGAACGAATAAATTTGAAATTAATATGAAATATCAAGCCAAGAGAAAAGCTTTACTATTACTTGCAGACGGTACTATATTTTATGGTAAATCTGTTGGGAACAAAGAAGGCACCGCCTTTGGTGAAGTGTGCTTTAATACCGGTATGACCGGTTATCAGGAAATATTTACGGACCCATCCTATTTTGGACAAATTATGGTCACTACAAATGCCCATATTGGTAATTATGGTGTGAACAATGATGAGGTAGAATCCGGGTCCATTAAAATTGCAGGACTAGTTTGCAGAAATTTCAGCTATGAATATTCGCGGCCTTCGGCCGATGGCAGTTTACAGGGATTTTTAGATGACAATGACCTGTTTGCGATTTCAGATGTGGATACAAGGGCACTTGTTGGGTATATTAGGGACAATGGCGCAATGAATGCGGTAATATCAACCGAAATCGATACTATCGAGGAACTAAAACAACGGTTAAGTGAAGTGCCTAGTATGGAAGGTTTGGAACTGGCCTCTAAAGTCTCCACAAAAGAAACGTATTTCGTGGGTGATGAAAATGCTACTTTTAAAATAGCCGCACTGGATATCGGAATAAAAAAGAATATTCTCAGAAACTTGGTAAAACGGGATGCTTATGTAAAAGTATTTCCATACAATACGAGTTTTGAAGAAATGTCCTCATGGAGCCCAGATGCTTATTTTATTTCCAACGGTCCCGGAGATCCTGAACCTTTGGCCGACGCTATTGCTGCCACCAAAAAAATTATTGAGACCGATAAGCCACTCTTTGGGATTTGCCTTGGCCACCAGATATTAGCCTTGGCGAATGGGGTTTCGACTTACAAAATGCATAATGGTCATCGTGGTATCAATCATCCAATTTTGAACCTGCTAACGGGTAAAGGTGAAATTACTTCCCAAAATCATGGCTTTGCAATAAATAAGGAAGAGACAGAGGCCAATGATAATTTGGAAATAACCCACGTTCATCTCAACGATAAAACCGTTGCGGGGATACGTATGAAGAATAAAGATGTGTTTTCAGTACAATACCATCCGGAAGCTAGTCCCGGACCACATGATGCAGACTATCTTTTTGATGATTTTTTCAAATTATTAGAGAAAAATGCAAAACCTAAAGAACTAGTCTAAAAAAACAGTAATAAATTGGGAAATGTATTGAGCAAACAAACCATATAAAACCGTGGTTTTGTATCTTTACCCTTTCATTTATCAACATAAAAAATATCAGATTATATGAGTATCATACTAAATGTTCACGCAAGACAAATATTCGATTCTAGGGGTAACCCAACCGTTGAAGTAGATGTAGTAACGGAAAATGGAGTAATGGGAAGAGCAGCGGTTCCTTCCGGAGCTTCAACTGGGGAGCACGAGGCCGTTGAACTTCGCGATGGAGGAAAGGCCTTTATGGGAAAAGGAGTCAGTAAAGCTGTGGATAATGTAAACACTATAATTGCTGAAGAAATTTTAGGGATGTCGGTTTTTGATCAAAACCTTTTGGATCAAACCATGATAGATTTGGATGGTACCCCAAACAAATCGAAATTGGGAGCAAATGCAATTCTCGGAGTATCCCTGGCGGCTGCAAAGGCTGCTGCCAACGAATTGGGGCTTTCGCTTTACAGATACGTTGGTGGGGTAAGTGCCAATACGCTTCCGGTGCCCATGATGAATATAATCAACGGAGGTTCCCATTCGGATGCCCCTATAGCTTTTCAGGAATTTATGGTGATGCCGGTTAAGGCCAAAAGCTTTTCACACGCCATGCAAATGGGTACGGAGATATTCCATAGCCTTAAAAAGGTTTTACATGACCGCGGTCTTAGTACGGCAGTAGGTGATGAAGGTGGATTTGCCCCCAATTTAGAGGGAGGCACCGAAGATGCCTTGGATACCATAGCTAAGGCAGTTGAAAAAGCGGGTTACACCTTGGGTGATGATGTTATGATAGCATTGGATTGTGCTGCTGCAGAATTCTATGTAGATGGCGCGTATGATTATACAAAATTTGAAGGAAGTAAAGGTGTGGTGAGAACTTCTGAAGAACAGGCGCAATACTTGGCGGATTTGAGTGCCAAGTATCCTATCATATCCATCGAAGACGGTATGGATGAAAATGATTGGGACGGATGGAAATCATTGACCGATAAAATAGGGGATAAGGTGCAGTTGGTAGGTGATGATCTATTTGTCACCAACGTAGAACGTTTGGGAAAAGGAATTGAAAAGGGCATTGCAAATTCCATATTGATAAAAGTAAATCAAATCGGTACCTTGACCGAAACCATTGCTGCAGTAAACATGGCCAAAAATGCGGGTTACACTTCTGTTATGTCTCACCGTTCTGGAGAGACCGAGGATAACACTATAGCCGACTTGGCGGTTGCCTTGAATACAGGTCAAATAAAGACGGGTTCGGCTTCACGATCGGATCGTATGGCCAAATACAATCAACTACTTCGTATAGAGGAAGAGTTGGGTAGTATGGCATATTACCCACAAGAGAAAGCGTTTAAAATCAGCTAAACATTTAATATAAAATTTTGTAAAAGCCTTTCTTTTGGGAAAGGCTTTTTTTTTTGGCGTAATCCAAAACTTTAACTACCTTTTGAGAATAATCTATTTATAACCCCCTGTTGTTAGCATATGAATAATTTTCTTTTCGTTTCCGCAGAAAATGATGCCATTCCAGATTGTAAGGCCGGTGGAATGGGTGATGTAGTTAGAGATGTACCAAGGGAAATCTCAAGACGCGGAGATAGAGCCCACGTTGTTGTACCATCTTATTCAAGATTACATAAAAAAGGAGTCTTTAAGACCAATCTGGAATTTAGTTTAAGAGGAGTTCCCTATACTGCTGAATTATATGAGGTCATTCCTAAAAAAGTTTTTAAGGATATAACCCATTATGTTATCCATCATCCGGAGATAGTTGAAGGGGGTATCGCCCACATCTATCATGATGACCCAACCGAACCATTTTACAATGACTTTGTGAAATTTATAATTTTCTGCACGGCAACGGCAGAGGCAATAAAAATAGGAGCCTTCGGGGATTTGGACGTCGTACATATGCATGACTGGCATGCTGCCGCACTATTATTTATCAAAAGGTACCATCCGAACTATCAAGATTTAAAGAAGATGCGCTATGTGTACAGCATCCATAATTTGGCAATACAAGGCATTAGGCCTTTTTATAATAATTATGCTTCTGTAAATAACTGGTTCCCTGAGGTACAGTTAGACCACAGGGCCTTGATGGATCCCCGGTACCAAGATTGTATAAATCTTATGGCAGTAGGGATACGATTGGCAGATGCTGTTCATACCGTATCACCAAGCTATAAGGAGGACGTACTTCTTCCAAGTAGAAGACCCGAATTTATAGGTGGTGAAAGCTTGGAAAATGATTTGCAAAAGGCGGACAATGAAGGGCGATTGTTCGGTATTTTGAACGCCAGTAATTATGGTAACATTAGAGTAGCGGAAACGGGATTGTTGTATCGAAATACCGTAAAGGCACTTTTTAGGTGGCTTCAAGATACTTCTAAAAAATATAAAGCTGATTTCTTGGCGCATACTGGAGAAAAAATTATGCAATATGTTGGGAATAGGCCTAAGTTCATTGTATCCAGTGTTGCGCGATTAACGGAGCAGAAATTTTATTTTCTTATGCGTTCTCCTGAGGCTTTGGAGCAAATGTTGGCACGTTTAGAAAAAGTTGAAGGTATTTTTATGTTGTTGGGTACGGGTGACCCCGATTATGAAGAGTTCTTCCGGGAAATGAGCTATAAGCACAAGAATTTTGTTTTTACCAACGGACAGTCGGAAGATTTAATCGATTCCATGTATTTGGAAACCGACCTTTATTTTATGCCCAGTTTGTTCGAACCTTGTGGCATTAGTCAGATGTTGGCGATGAGAAATGGAAATCCTTGTTTGGTTCATCACACCGGTGGTCTAAAGGACACCGTTGAACATATGAAGACCGGTTTTGCTTTTGAAGGAGAAACGTATGATCAACAAATAAAAAACATGGTCAAACGTTTTGATGAAGCCGTAACCGTTTGGGAGAAAGATAAGCCAACATGGAAGAAAATTCAGTCCAATGCTAAAAAGGCCCGTTTTACTTGGGATAAATCATTGGATGAATATTACAAATCCCTTTATTTGTTGCATTCGGTGTAATTGCATCCATCAATTGTTAATATTAGCCCAAACAGAATTATGAAATTGTTAAAACAATCCTGTTTTGTTAACTTTACAGGAGTATATAAAACGTAAAATTTAGAAATGTCAGATAAAGCTACATTAGAGTATAATGGTGAAAAATATGAGTTTCCGGTCATAAAGGGAACAGAGGATGAACTTGCGATCGATATTAAATCTTTGCGTTCAGCAACCAAAGGAATGATTACGATAGATCCCGGTTTTAAAAATACCGGATCCTGTGAAAGTGCCATCACCTTTTTGGACGGTGAAAAAGGAATACTTAGATATAGAGGATATTCCATTGAGGAATTAGCTGAAAAGGCCGATTTTTTGGAAGTAGCTTATTTGTTGATTTTTGGGAACTTACCCAATAAGAAGGAATTGGCTAAATTCCATAAAGATATTAAGGATGAATCCCATATAGATGAGGAAATGAAAAAGATTTTGGATGGCTTTCCAAAGTCCGCCCATCCAATGGGGGTATTATCTTCCTTAACGAGTGCGTTGATTGCATTTAATCCATCAACCGTAGATGTCAGTTCGGAGAAGGACATGTATCACGCCATTGTTCGAATTTTGGCTAAATTTCCGGTACTGGTAGCTTGGACCCTGCGCAAAAAGAAAGGATTGCCGTTAGATTATGGAGACGACTCCTTGGGATATGTTGAAAATATCCATAAAATGATGTTCAAGCGTCCGAACCAAGAATATAAAAAGAACAGTTTGGTTATTGAGGCATTGGATAAACTTTTGATCCTACATGCCGATCATGAGCAAAATTGTTCTACCAGTACGGTTCGTATAGTCGGATCGTCACATGCCGGTCTTTTTGCCTCATTGTCAGCAGGTATTTCTGCACTTTGGGGGCCACTACATGGCGGGGCCAACCAAGCAGTTCTAGAAATGTTGGAGGCGATAGAAGCGGATGGTGGGGATACCAAAAAGTATATGGCGAAAGCAAAGGATAAAAAAGATTCTTTTAGGTTAATGGGCTTTGGTCACAGAGTGTATAAGAATTTTGACCCGCGTGCAAAGATCATTAAAAAAGCGGCCGACGATGTATTGGCAGATTTGGGAATAGATGATCCTATTTTGGATATCGCCAAAGGATTGGAGAAGGAAGCGCTTGAAGACCAATATTTTGTGGATAGAAAATTATATCCAAATGTTGACTTTTATTCAGGTATTATTTATAGGGCCTTAGGTATTCCGACCGAAATGTTCACGGTGATGTTTGCCTTAGGGAGACTGCCAGGCTGGATCGCCCAATGGAGGGAAATGCGATTGAAAGGGGAGCCTATTGGAAGACCTAGACAAGTGTATATTGGAGAAAACTTAAGATCTTTTGTCGAACTTGATAAAAGGTAGATTGCTACCAATATAAAAAAACAAAAGGCTCTTTTAATTTTTAAAGGAGCTTTTTTTTATGCTATTTTTTAATTTTAAAACAAAACTTGGCCCATGCTGCAATTAAATATAAATGACGAAATAGCACCGTTGAAAGCTGTTGTATTGGGAACTGCTAAGAGTTCGGGACCTATACCAACACCTGAGGAGGCCTATGATCCCAAATCATTGGAACATATACTGGCTGGAACCTACCCACTTGAAGCTGATATGGTTTTAGAAATGGAAGCTTTTCGAAAAGTTTTTGAAAAATATAATGTAAAGGTATACAGGCCAAAGGTATTGGAAAATTGTAACCAAATTTTTTCAAGGGACATTGCTTTTGTAATAGGGGATAAATTGATAAAGGCGAATATTTTGCCGGATCGCGAAAAGGAAGTGGATGCCATCTTGCATGTACTCGACAAAATAGAATACAATCAAGTGCTAATACCTCCCGTTAATGTGCACGTTGAAGGTGGTGATGTAATGCCATGGAACGACTATATTTTTGTAGGCACCTATACCGCACCCGATTACTCAACTTACATTACGGCCAGGACCAATAAGGCAGCTGTCGACTATTTGATACAACAGTTCCCGAAGAAAAAAATTAAATCTTTTGAATTGCGTAAATCAAATACTAGCGCTATAGATAATGCACTTCATTTGGATTGTTGTTTTCAGCCACTAGGCAAGGGAAAAGCTATTTTACACAAGAATGGATTTTTAGTGGAAGAAGAATATCAATGGTTGGTAGATTATTTTGGGAAGGACAACATTTTTGAAATCACTGCCCTTGAAATGTATAGAATGTTCAGTAATGTTTTCTCTATTTCCCCTGATGTTGTTGTTTCTGAACGTAATTTTACCCGTTTGAATGAGTGGCTTCGCGAACAAGGTTTTACTGTAGAAGAGATTCCTTATGCAGAAATCTCCAAGCAAGAAGGACTGCTACGTTGCAGTACATTACCACTTATAAGGGAATAGGATCAATCAGTTAAAGTAATTAAATAAAATTAATATGCAAATTACCAATACCATACTCATGATACGCCCGGTCTCCTTTCGAATGAATGAGCAGACCGCTGTCAATAACTATTTTATGGAGGATATAGATATGAACAATCAAGCCATAAATGAAAAGGCACAGGAAGAGTTTGATGCTTTTGTCTCCGTTTTGAAAAACAAGGGAGTCAACGTAATTGTGATAGAGGATACCAAGGAACCCGATACTCCGGATAGTATTTTTCCGAATAATTGGATTTCATTTCATGCCAATGGAACGGTAGGCGTTTATCCGATGTTTGCCGAAAATAGAAGGAAGGAGCGTAGGGATGACATTTTGGAAAAACTCGAGGAGAAAGGGTTTAAGATAGAAAACGTAGTGGATTACACCGCTGCAGAAGGGGAAGGCTTATTTTTAGAGGGCACTGGAAGTATTTTGATGGATAGGGAAAACCGTAAAGCCTATTGTGCATTGTCCCAGCGGGCAGATGAGGATTTGTTTATAGAATTTTGTGAGGATTTTGATTGTTTTCCAGTAATTTTTACGGCGAACCAATCCGTAGATGGCAAACGTATGCCTATCTATCATACCAATGTCATGATGGCATTGGCTGAAGAATTTGCGATTATCTGTACCGATTCGATTGATAATAAGAAAGAATGTAAAAATGTTTTGGATCATCTTAAAAAGGATGGTAAGGAAATCATTGAGATTACTGAAAAGCAAATGCATCACTTTGCCGGTAACATGCTACAGATATTGGGAGGTGATGGTAAAAAGTACATGGTGATGAGTACGGCAGCCTATGAAAGTCTCTCATCGGATCAAATTGCGCGTATAGAAAGTCATTGTGACATTTTATATAGCTCCCTAAGTACTATAGAAACCTGTGGTGGTGGAAGTGCACGATGTATGATGGCAGAAGTGTTTCTTCCAAATTAAATTGATAGCAGCCATTTAATCTAAGCCATTGAAAGTGCTGTATTGTGCTAATGTATTAAGATAATTGTTGGTTATTTAGTACCTTAATACTACCCTATGGAATCATAGCCCGAGAACCTTGTAAAAAATAGATGAAGTTTAAAACAATATATACCCTTTTGGCAATAAGTGCAATTAGTTTCCTATTTGCAATAAATAAGATGCCCAATACGATCGAGTATCTTGCTTTAAATGACAAGGAAACTAAATTGACTGAATCGGAGAAAGCTTTTGGTAAAATGATGGATGTACTTACCCATCAGCGTTGCATGAACTGCCATCCAAACGATGATATTCCAAAACAAGGAGATAACCGTCATCCGCATTATTTCGGAATGGCTAGGGGAACCGATGATATGGGATTTGAAGCTACTAATTGCAATACCTGTCATCAATCTAAAAACAATGGGTATTCCGGAGTTCCTGGAGCACCACATTGGTCCTTGGCTCCGGCTTCAATGGGCTGGGAAGGGCTATCAAGAGCCGAAATAGCAGCACGCCTTTTGGATAAAAGTACCAATGGCGATAGAAGTCACGAAGAACTGGTTGAGCATATGACCGAAGATGAATTGGTACTGTGGGCCTGGAACCCTGGGGTAGATGCCGATGGCAAAAGACGGGAACTACCACCAGTTTCAGAGGAGGATTTCAAGAAGGCAGTCGAATATTGGTTTGAAAATGGAGCGGTAATTCCGGCCAAATAATTAAAAGTATATGGAAATTTCCTTTATCGTAAACGGAACTTCAAAAACAGTTGATTTAGCAGATGAAAACACACCTTTACTTTGGGTAATCAGGGATATACTTGATTTAAAGGGAACTAAATTTGGTTGTGGTAAGGCAGCCTGTGGTGCTTGTACATTACATGTAGACGGGGAAGCCGTTCGATCCTGTTCTTATGCAGTAAAATTCGCCCAAGGTAAAAAAATTGCCACTATCGAAGGTTTGGGAAACCGCGACAATCCTCATCCCGTTCAACAAGCGTGGGTAGATGAGGTGGTACCCCAATGCGGTTATTGTCAACCAGGATTTATAATGGCAACAGCTGCACTTCTAAATAAAGTGCCCAACCCGACCGATGAAGATATTGATAAGAATATAATTAATGTCTGTAGGTGCGGCACCTATTATCGTATGAGAAAAGCTATACATAAGGCGGCAGAGTTACAGGCAGCTACTAAAATGAATACATCAGAAAAGGTTTAGATGAAGGATGAAAAGCAACAGAACCCGAAGGGAGTTTCTAGGCGTAAATTTTTGATTAGGGGAGGTTTAGGAACAGTCGGTGTTTTGGCTATTGGCACCTATATTTTTAGAAATAACATTCGTAGGGAATTGTTGGGTATGGTCAATACTTTAGAATTACCCTATACCGACAATACGGACAAACCAATGGTTTGGTTCGAGGTTACCTCGGATAATAACATCCTATTGTATTCCCCTAAAGTCGAAATGGGGCAAGGTACATTTACCGGTTTGGCACAAATGGCGGCCGATGAGCTTTCCATCTCAATGGATCAGATTCAGGTAGTACATGCGGCAACTTCAACCGGAAATCTTGATAGTTTTGCGACTGGTGGCAGTACTTCCGTTTCCAGTTTATGGCTTCCATTGCGGGAACTTGCGGCCATGTTACGCCAAATGCTTTTGACCGAAGCAGCCAGTAAAATGAAACTGGATTCAACGCAGCTTTCTATTGCGGATGGTGTTATATCGGGAAACGGAAAATCATTGACTTATGCGCAAACGGTTGAAGGAGTGGATACTTGGGAGGTACCCGATAAACCCATTTTGAAAAGTCTAAAGGATTATAAATATATCGGTAAACCTATTGCTAGGGTAGATTTAAAAGAAAAGGTTTTCGGTGATCCTATTTTTGGAATGGATGCTCAAATGCCGGACATGTTGTATGGCGCCGTGGTAAGGCCTACCAAAATCGGGGCAACGTTTGTAAGCGCCGATACTACTGCTGCAGAGACTATGCCTGGGGTTGTAAAGATTATCAGTGAAAATGATTTTGTCGGGGTAGTGGCACGTTCTATGATTGAAGCAGAGAATGCCAAAGAGGCCATTGAGGTAACTTGGAAAAGTCCTACAGAAATAAATACGGCAGCGATTGTTGAAATGATGACCGTTGGCAACGGAAAATCCACCGTCATACAAAAAAATGGAACTGCCCTTGAAGATGAAGAGGGAGTTAGTTCAATGGAATTTAGAAGTCCCATAGGCGCCCATGCCCAAATAGAACCTAACGGGGTGGTAGCTTCGGTTGAACAAGATAGCGCGACCATCAAAATTTCTACGCAGGTAATTGGGTTGACTAGAAAGGAAGTTGCCGAACGATTAGGTTTCGATGAAGAAAGGGTTAATGTAATACCTACCTATTTAGGTGGAGGTTTTGGACGGAGATTGCACACGCCACATGCGGTGCAAGCTGCTGTAATGTCCAAAGCCGTAGGTAAACCTGTTAAATATTTCTTTACCAGGAAGGAAGAATTTCAACATGATATGTTTCGACCGCCAACACACCATGTGTTAAAGGGAAAATTGAATGGGGATGGGTTATTGGAAGGTTTGGAACATCACTTTGTGAGTGGGGACGTGGCCAACGATTCGGCTGTGGTGCCAGCATTACTTCCTCCTATTTTAGGGGCTGATATTGGCGCCATTCGAGGTGGCTTTATTCAATATACCAAAGTCCCGAATTACAGATCGGTCTATTGGCATGTTGATTTACCTTTTGCCACAAGTTGGTGGCGAAGCCTAGGCCTGTTGGCAAATACTTTTGCCATCGAAAGCTTTATAGATGAAATGGCCATTAAGGCCGGGAAGAATGCCGTTGATTTTAGGCTACAACAAATTGGTGATGAAGCCATAGGTATCCGTTTAAAAAATGTTATTAAAGCAGCTGCGCAATCTGCGAACTATACAGAGAAAATAACCAACGGAAGAGCCATGGGACTTGCAGCTTCCATAGATGCAGGAACGCCCTGTGCCCAGGTAGTCGAGGTTTCCGTGGTAAACAATGAAATTATAGTGCATAAAGTAACCGTAGCTCTGGATCCAGGCTTGGCGGTTAATCCGGATCAAATAAAAGCACAATGCGAGGGTTGTGTTATTATGGGCATCAGTGCGGTGTTATATGAACAAATGTTCGTGGAAAATGGGGAACTGACCCCAACTATTTATGGACCCTACCAAATGGCATTGATGAAAAATGCACCGAAGCAAATAGATGTGGTATTACTACAGGGAAAGGATACGCCAGGGGCGGTAGGGGAGCCCCCTTTAGGTCCGATAGGCGCCGCAATAGGGAATGCAGTAAGACGTTTGACCGGGAATAGAATTACCGAACTACCTTTGAAAATTCCTAAAATAGTGTAAGGCCAATCGGCAACTTCAATCCATATACAGCTAATATACAGCGGTTGCTGTTCAAAAAATATGAAATTCAACTTCCACAGGAGTATACTTTGATATGTTCGTTCTAGGTATTGGCCAAATTTTTGATCATACCACCAAAAATAAAAAAGTGAAAAGGGACAATGCTATACCAATAAAGCCTTCCCCTTAAACCACGAGGCCTAAAGGTAGCGGTCTGATGCAGTACATTATTTTCATCTATCTTAAATTCCAACCAAGCCTCACCCGGTAGTTTCATTTCGGCAAAGAGTAATAATCGTTTGGCTTTCCTATCGGCCAAAAGTACCCTCCAAAAGTCCAAGGAATCACCTGCAAAAATCCGGTCAGGATGAGTCCGGCCACGTCTAAGACCGACTCCACCCATAAGCTTGTCCAAAATTCCGCGAATTTTCCAAAGCCAGTTACCATAATACCAGCCAGTTTCACCGCCTATACTCCAAATACGCTCTAGTACTTCCTCCGGATTGTCAATTTTTAGTTTTTTTACATCCTTCAGAATTCCGTATTTGGGAACTTGAATATACTTTTCCAGATTATCGTTGAATCGACCACTCACCATACTGTCTTTCCAGCTGCTGACGACCAAGTTTTGTTCTATCTTTTTAAAAGCCATGTCTATGGCCTCTACATAGGAGTGCGGTTCAATGTTTAAAATCTCCTGTAGCCTTGTATCCCTGGCAACCACCTCAATTTTCATACTATCAACGAGGTTCAACGCCAATTTATAGGAGGTGGAAGTGACAAAATACAACCAATAGGAAGATAGTTTTGGAGTCATCACGGGGACCGTCAAAATCCAGTTTTTAAACCCCCTTGCCTCGGCATATTTGTGTAACATCTCCTTATAAGTGAACACATCTGGGCCAGCGATGTCAAAAGAATCATTATACGTTTTTTCGTTACCCAAGACTTCCGTAAGAAAAGTAATAACGTCACGTATGGCAATGGGCTGGGTTTTTGTCAGCACCCATTTTGGGGTAATCATAAAAGGTAATTTTTCACATAGATCTCGGATAATTTCAAAGGAAGAGCTACCCGAGCCGACAATGATTCCTGCCCGTAAAACGGTTAGTTTAAAGTTGCCTTCATAAAGGATGTCCTCAACATTTTTGCGCGATTTAAGGTGTTTTGATAAGTTGTCATCATTAACGATACCGCTCAAATAAATTACCTGTTGTATTTGGGTGCTCTGTACATGAAGATTAAAATTACGGGCCGATTTTGACTCCATGTCATCAAAATCGTGGGTAGACGAACTCATGGAATGAATCAGGAAATATGCGGCATCAATATCATTGGGAATACTATTTTCTTTCACCTCTTCCAGGAAATCGATTTCAACCACCTCGATACGTGCCCTAGTTTCTTTATCAACGGACAATCTGGTTTCGTCACGCACGGCACAAACCACCTCATGCCCAAATTCTAAAAGTTGTGGTAATAATCGCATACCGATATAACCGTTGGCACCTGTGAGAAGTATTTTCATGATTTAGGCAAGTTGTACATTTTGAAAATGTAATAAAAGGGAAGCAGTGTAATAAATATAACAATAATAGTTGTTGCTATTATAGGGCTCAATCCAGAATTTATATAATGTCCGGCAAATATTATTTCCAAGGAAATAGGAAAAAGTACCATAGATAGAGCTAGATTCAAGATGACCAACATCCTAAGATTCATTCTATATAGTCGTGGGGCATTTTTTTCTGTAACCTTTATAGGGTAGTTCATTTGCCACGGCTTTATTTTAGTAACTACCAAGGTCATTCCGTAATACATAATTGCGGTTAAAATTGGAAGTGCCCAAATAGTATTTTTAGCCCCAAAACCATCCACATCCCCTTTCAAATTAAAATGAGTCGGGATTTCATCGGGTATGCCAAAATAGAAAATTCCCACAATTAGAAAGTTTATTATTACAAATAGCCAACCTATTCGAATAATTTTACAATCGGTTTCGTTTGGTTCAATTCCTATTTTAGGTTTTATGTCAAACATTTTTATAAATCCTCAACGGAGGTTGGAGCATTATCGGCCTTATAACCCAGAATTTTTTTGAAAAATTTCTGGACTGCCTTGGTATCCGAAGCTACTTTGATAAAATGATTATCGCGGTAAATGGAATAAACGGATGCTTCGCCTTTATAAAGCGTAAGTTTATAATAGGGAATGACCAATGCAAAAGTTTCTAATAAAGACCGAAACCTCACAATGATTCCTTGAGGACGCATTTCCACATTGCAGGTGTCCCTATTATTGTCCAAAATCAATAAATTTCCAATCTCTATACTGGTTGCTGTGATGATGAGTTTAGGGGAACCTATTCCGCCCATTGCCAAGCGCTCTTTTAGGGGAAACGGTTTGCCAACCTGTTCCTCTATCTTTCTAGTGATTTCTTTATTATTGTAGGATACGTTTACGAGCATATTCGCTTAATTCCACTGTTTTGACTAAAGTTAATCAAATGCGGTATGAATGCCGAATCTGTTTATCCTAAAAGCCTAAAAAATGATTAGTTTTGCAGGCCTAATTAAACGTTTTGATGAATTTCCAAGAGGTGTTATTACAGAAAGTTAAAGATGCTGTGCAATTTATTTATGGTAAAGAAATACCATCGGTAGAGTTTCAGCCTACCCGAAAGGATTTTGAGGGTGATATTACCATTGTGGTGTTTCCGATGCTGCGATTTGTTAAGGGGAATCCGGTACAATTAGGAGAGCAAATCGGTGCCTATTTGGAGGAGCACGTCGAAGAGGTTTCGGGTTTTAACGTTATCAAAGGGTTTTTGAATATTGTAATAAGCGATGGGTTTTATTTGAATTTTTTCAATTCGATAAGGGAAGACGACAATTTTGGATTTATGCCGGAATCCAAGGATGCCATTATGGTGGAATATTCCTCGCCAAATACCAATAAGCCCTTACATCTTGGGCATATTCGAAATAACTTATTAGGGTATTCGGTGGCAGAGATTTTAAAAGCCTCAGGCAAAAAAGTATATAAGACACAAATCATCAATGACCGTGGCATCCATATTTGTAAAAGTATGGTTGCCTGGCAGAAATTCGGTAACGGAGAGACACCCTCAAGTACCCGTTTAAAGGGTGACAAATTGGTAGGTAATTATTATGTTGCTTTTGACAAGGCCTATAAAAAACAGATTGCCCAGAATATTGCCTTAGGCATTGACCCGAAAGTAGCTGAAAAGGAAGCGCCAATATTGTTGGAAGCAAAAGAAATGCTTTTAAAATGGGAGGATGGCGATCAAGAAACGGTAGCGCTTTGGAAAACCATGAACGGTTGGGTATATGATGGTTTTGAGGTCACCTACACCAATTTGGGTGTTGATTTTGATACTTATTATTATGAGAGCGACACCTATCTTTTAGGTAAGGATGTGGTTGCGGAAGGATTGGAAAAAGGAGTCTTCTTTCAAAAGGAAGACGGTAGTGTTTGGATCGATTTGACCGAAGATGGTTTGGACGAAAAAATAGTACTTCGTTCCGATGGCACCGCTGTTTATATGACCCAAGATATTGGTACGGCCATACAACGTGCGAAGGATTATCCAGATGTCAAGGGCATGGTCTATACCGTAGGTAACGAACAGGATTACCATTTTAAGGTCCTTTTCCTGATTTTAAAGAAACTTGGGTATTCCTGGGCAGATACCTTATACCACCTTAGTTATGGGATGGTAGATTTGCCCAGTGGTAAAATGAAAAGTAGGGAAGGCACGGTTGTAGATGCCGATGATTTAATGGCCGATATGACCCAGACCGCAGCCACAATTTCTGAGGAATTGGGTAAATTGGAGGAATACAATGATGCCGAAAAACAAGTCCTTTACCAAATGATAGGTATGGGAGCTTTGAAATACTATATACTAAAGGTAGACCCTAAAAAACGCATCTTGTTCGATCCGGAGGAGTCGGTAGATTTTCAAGGAAATACCGGACCTTTTATTCAATATACCTATGCCAGGATTCAATCCATCTTAAGGAAAGCCGAGAGCATGGATATTGATATCTCCGATTCAACAGGTTCAGTAGCGCTTCATATAAAGGAAAAGGAACTTATAAAACAACTTCAGCTTTTCCCAAGCACGATTCAATTAGCAGCCGAGCATTATAGTCCGGCATTGATTGCCAATTATACCTATGATTTGGTCAAGGAATTCAATTCTTTTTATCAGCAAGTTTCCATTCTAGGGGAATCCAATATTCAGAAGAAGGTTTTGAGGGTACAACTTTCCAAAAAGGTTGCTGAGGTGATTCAAAATGCTTTTAGGTTATTGGGTCTTGAAGTACCAGATCGTATGTAAAAGAAAGACCGCCGAGGCGGTCTTTCTCATAGCAACTTTAAATATTAACCAACTAAATTAGGTCGCTAAAAAGTTAAACTGTTTTTCTGGCAGCAACAGCTGCGCCATATACTACTAAGCCAAATCCGATTTTGTTGATGGCGTCTCCGATATTGTAAATAACATCCATATTAAGACCTATATTTCCTAATCCATCATACCAACCTGGAGTACCTGCCATATAACCAAGTGGATATATTGCCCATCCTACGAGTACGAACCAACATAAGGTTTTATGGGCGGTCAAAACTGAGCCACCTGCTTTTTCCGCTAATTTCTTGGCACTTCCAAACCAAATTTCGTAAACAATATAAAAATAAGCCAACCCTGAAATTAGACCCCAAAATGCTGGTCCACTCCCGGTATTGTATAAGGCTTCTCCAAAATATCCTGTTACTAGCATTACTACCGATGCGAAGATTAATTTCCACATTAGTGATTTTTTCGCTCCCGCCACTTTCAAAATAAGGTAGAACTCAACACACATTAGGGGAACTGTAAGAACCCAGTCCACGTACCTAAAGAAGGTAGGCGATTCACCAACGGTCGCCCAATAATCTCTCATATACCAATAATGAACGGCGGCAATAAAGGTAATAAGCCCCGATACCAGAATGGAAGTTTTCCATTTGGTATCAAAATCATTCATCGATAAAAAAAAGAAAGCCGAAGCGGCCATCATGGCCATACATCCAACAAAGAAGGTAAAGCCAACATAATCATTGGATGCCATTTTAGTGACCAATGAAATTGAAGTAATAAAATTTTCCATAAGCTTAAGGTTTTAAATTTGTTTAAGTAAATTTACAAATTGATAAACATATCTTGTTTAAAAAAACTGTTAAAATATTGAACAAAATAAAAAATAGTTCTGTCAATTTTGCTAAAATGGAAAGTGCCATTATCGTGTGCACCTTTTTTTTCCTATGGTTAACAGTCATTTTTGAGGATAGTATAGAGTATTTTATGGCCTATGTGTTTATTCTTTCTTTCGGAATCTTACACGGAGCCAATGATCTAACACTTATTCAAAAGAGCAAAAAAACCAAAGATTATTCAAAAAATTATCTCAAGATACTATTGTATTACCTGCTCTTTGTTTTGAGCAGTGTTTTACTTTTTTACTTGTTCCCGAGTCTGGCGCTTTTTGTTTTTATTTTATTTAGTAGTTATCATTTTGGGGAGCAACATTTGGTTTCTAAAACAAAGGCTTCATCACCAATGGCAGGTGTGCTATACTTTGCCTATGGTAGTTTTGTTTTATTCCTTCTCTTTTTTACCAATGAGGTTATGACAACCCAAATTATTAATTTGATTACTGGTCATACTGTTCCACCACTAGTTTATGAGGTAGGTTTGATTGGCAGCGGAATAGTTCTGCTATGTTTAAGTGGATGGTTGTTCTTTAAGAAAAGACTGAAAATTAATCCAATAAAAGAAGTATTCTTTTTAGGGGTCTTTTTTGTTGTATTCAAGACTGCATCTCTATTATGGGGTTTTGCCATCTATTTTATATTGTGGCATTCCATTCCATCATTAGTGGATCAAATATTCTATTTACACGGTAATATTAATAAAAGTTCATTTAAGGCCTTTGTTATGGCTTCACTTCCCTATTGGTTGATCTCAGTGGCGGGAATTCTTTTTTTACTCTTTATATTTAGGGATAATTTGGAAACCTCATTGGCCTTTTTCTTCTCTTTTTTAGCTGCGATAACCTTTCCACATGTACTGGTCATCAAAAGGTTGAACCAAAATCAAAACTGAATTCTAAAACTGGCATTAGGGGTGATCCCTAATGAAACCCGCTCAATAGTTTCTATGCTATTGTCATTTTGCAGTCTGTAGTAGGTATTTAAGGTATTCTTTCTATTGGTAAGATTTAGAATTGAGGCACCAACAGTTGCGTTTATCTTATTTCCCAATTTAAAATTATAAATGGCCGATGCGTCTGCCCTAATATAGTCCGGTAACCTGCTGCTGTTCGGAATTTGATAATTTATTTCATTTGGGAATTTGGCTTCATCGATAGGGTCGTTTTCATCGGGTCGGGTATAGGGTTTCCCGGATTTATAATTTAATCCACCTCCTAATTTTAAATTGCCAAAGGTGTAATTTGCGGCAAGGGTTATCGAATGCCTTATGTCCAGATTATTGGGGAAAGATTGCGGCGTTAAGGTATCGAACGTATACTCATTTTTATTGTAGGTATAGCTTAGCCATGCACTGTAGTCGTTGTTTTTGGTGTTGATCAATAATTCCATTCCCTTCACGGCATAGGACCCTATCTCACCATCAAATTGATTTTGATTCTGAAATCCCTGGGTGTAGACATTAATGCCTTTTACCATTTTGTAAAAACCATCCAGACCAACGTACAAGCTATTGGTATCATAGTTAAAACCTACAGAACCTTGTTTGCTTTTTGTTATGGGTAACGTATTTCCATCCGATAAAATCCACCTTCTTCTTTCAATACCCAAAAAATTTTGTTCCAAGTCTATGATCTGGTTAGTGGTTTGACTTTTAAACTCTCCCAAAACCTCCATTTTAAAATGCGATAGCAACTCATAGGTAAGATTGATTCGTGGTTCAAGAATAAACTCCTTGAAGGTGTCTAAATTTTCTATATAATTTAGCCGGCCTCCTAACATACTAAAGAATTTTTCATTTTCTGAAACATATTTAATTTCGGAAAACAATGCATGGGTTCGTATAACCCCTTTTATATTACTACTAAATGGGGGTTGGTTGATATTGGTTCTATTTTCGATACCGGTTTCCGTAAGTTCATAACCATTGCCCCAATCCAAATTTTCTGTTAGCCGATAGGAAGTATTCAATTTAATGCTTGACTCCTTGACTAAGTTATCTTGTTGCAATTGTTGCGCGCCGTTATTGGAAATCGTTAAAGCGTCAAGACCATACTGGGTATAATAAACGAGAACATCAGAAGTGAAATTATCTGTCCAATCGCTTTGCAATTGGCCTCCTAAAGCGATATTATCCTGATTCAAATTACTTTGGTTGGACGCGTTGCCGCTTTCAGTTGTTTCCAAGTAATTTAGATTATTGCTCATGTTGATCATGCTTATCCTTATTTTTTGATACGGATTGATGTCAAACAGGAATTTTGCCGTAAAATCATAAAAATAGAAATCACTCTCACTATTTACTTGGCTGTCTTGAAAAGCTTTTTCGGAGAATACATTATAGGTAGGCGTATTCAAAAAATCGGTATGGGACCTACGAGCGGAAATTTGTAGGGCCATATTTTCCTGTATGGGGATTTGGGCATACCCATCCCCGGATATTAAATTAAAACCTGCCCCACCATTAAATGTCAGTGGAATAGCGTTCAATGCTTGCATATCCAATGTACCGCTAAGTCCGCCACCATACATCGCCGAAGTTCCATTCTTTATTACGTTTATTTTTTTGGTGACATACGGATTGAAGGCTGAAATTAAACCAAAAAAGTGTCCGGTTTGGTACATTTTAATCCCGTCCCAAAGAATGAGGTTTTGGTCATTGGTCCCCCCTCTTATATTAATCTCCGATACGGTTTCATCCACACTTTTAATACCGGGAAGTGCCTGAACGGTCTCTAGTACATCCGGTTCGCTGATACCGGGTAATATTCCGAATTTGGCTGGATCAAGTTCAATACTGGCATCGGTCAATTTAGTAATACCAGTGGTCAAAAATTTCGATACGATTACCTCTTCCAGTTCTTGATAACTTAATACCATTGCTATCTTTTTACAGTCTGAAATACTGGTCAATTCGCTCGCCTTGATGAATAGGGGTTTGAAACCAAGATGTTTTATAAGTACCAACGAATTTCGAGGAATATTGTCAAACCTAAATCTACCGTTTAAATCGGTAGCACTTGCGGAATTAAATTCTAAGATTTC
>JBBSKR010000019.1:0-28453 GCA_038256135.1 Flavobacteriales bacterium
ACTGGTTTAAGGCCCCGAGGTTGCAATCAGTCAAATCCTTCCTCTTTAATTATGGGTAAAAGTATGTGAATTACGGTTATTGGCAAAATAACATGAGGAAAACCTCCTTTTTTTAAAGAGGTTTTCTGAATACTTTAGGATTATTTTAGTTTTTATAAATCTTAAGAATTCGTTTTGTGATTATTCTCATAAAAGTCTCAAGCTTCTTGCGATCGTTTTTATAGCCAGACACGGCATATTTCATTTCTGAAAAATATACATCATTATTGTTTTTATCACTAGCCTTAAAATCCTTTAACTCTATGTAAAAATTGATTTTGGAATTATCCTCGTCCATATCAAATATATCGAATAGATCATTCCAGTCGATACTCTTTAATTCTTCAAGATTGTTAACGGTAATTCCTACTTCTTGAATTTTAAATTTTTCAATCTTAGAACTCTCTGATTGTGAAATACCATTTGTGACCACGAATAAAACGATAGCTGTAAATAGTCTTTGTAAATTTTTCATTAGTTTATGATTTTGATTAGTACATTACAAATATGACAACTACAACAATCATTCTAAGTTAAGTACAGTTAACGTCTGTTAACGCCGGGATATTTAACCTAATAAATGGATTTATCTTTGATATATGAAGAATAAGAATTATAAGCCTTTCTTTGTTTTTGTACTGATTACCACCTTTTTCATTGTAGCCATTCAGCTATATTGGAATTATAGGATGTACAAAACTAATAAACAACAATACTTATTTAAGGTAGAACATGCTTTTGATGAAGCCGTTGAAGCATACTATTTTGAACTTGGAAAAGCTGATGTACTAACCATAATGGACACTTCTACAACTACCAAAAACGATAGCTTGACTGGTATTAAATTTTTGGACAAAAATCCATTCGGGAAAATTTCTACTTTTTTCAAAAAAAATGGCACTAGCAAATCAATAGACTTTAGTGAAATTATAGATTCTTCTCAAAGTAAAAATGATTTGTTAATGGTTACAGGAAAATCAGCAATGGACGAAAACATCTATTCTGAATTCAAAATTAACACTATCACTTTTAATCTAACAAGAGATACTATTGACTTTAAGTTACTCCGGAAAATTACCGATAGTGTTTTTTTAAAGAAAAATATCAAAAGCCTTTACAACTTAATTCATTACAAGAGTGACACGATTTTTGAAAGTAATTTATCTATTGAGAGCACACCTGATTTACTCGATTATAATAGTGATTCAACATATATTCCTAAACTCCAAAAGTTAGAACTTCAATTCAACAATAGTCAAAAACAAGCGTTTCTAAACGGTCTACTTGGTCTCATACTCTCCTTAGTTCTTTCTTTGGGTATTATTTTTAGTATATACCGTTTAATTGAGACGATTAAAAAACAGAAAAAGCTATCTGATCTTAAAGATGATTTTATAAGTAATGTAACGCATGAATTTAGAACTCCTATTGCTACAGTTTCTGCTGCTATAGAAGCTATAGATAAATTCAGCCTGATAGATGACAAAGAAAAAACCAAAAAGTATTTAGCTATATCAAACCAACAGCTCCAAAAATTAGATGTTATGGTTGAAAAACTTCTTGAAACTTCTGCTATTGATGAAGACAACATCATACTTAATAAAGAATTAGTAGATGTTCTACCGATAATACAAAAACAAATAGCAAAATATCATCTTATAGCTCCCGATAAAACCTTAACGTTAAACAAGCAATTGCACGCTTTAGAAATTACGATTGATCCGTTCTATCTTTCTAGCGTAATTTCAAATTTACTTGACAATGCAGTAAAATATGGCGGACCAAATATCAAAGTCAAAATTTCTAAAGGCAAAACTACTACTATCGCTATAATAGATAATGGAAACGCACTTAGGCAATCTGATGCTTCCTTTATTTTCGATAAATTTTCACGTAAGTCTACAGGCAACCTTCATGAAGTCAAGGGTAATGGAATAGGACTTTACTTTTCTAAAAGAATTATGGAAAAGCATGGAGGTTCCCTATTGGTAAAAATCAATGAAGGTTCTACATCATTTATAATTTCGTTATGAAACAAAAACCGAAGATATTATACGCTGAGGATGAAGAATCTTTGGCTTTAATCGTGAAAGAAAGCTTAGAGTCTAAAGATTTTGAAGTTGCCTACTGCAATAACGGAACAGAGGCTTTAAGAATTTTCGAAACTGATAATCCGGATATATTGGTACTTGATATCATGATGCCTAAAAAAGATGGGTTTACCGTGGCGAAGGAAGTTAGACAAAAAGACAAAGATGTTCCCATTATTTTACTTACCGCAAAAACCCAAACTAAAGATGTAGTAGAAGGTTTTGAATTGGGTGCCAATGATTATCTAAAAAAACCTTTTAGCATAGAGGAGTTAATTGTGAGAATAAATTCTTTATTAAACAGAAGGTTGCAAAAATCCAAACAACGAAACATTGAAATAGGCACCTATACTTTCAATCACATTAGCCAGTCTCTAATAAAAGACGACCAGTCCATAAACCTAACCCATAGGGAAGCAGAATTATTATTCTATTTAAGTAAAAACAAAAATGAAATTCTGGAACGTTCCTTTATCCTTAATAAAATTTGGGGCGATGTTGATTTTTATAATGCCCGAAGTATGGACGTATTTATTACCAAGTTGCGAAAAAAACTAAGTAAGGATAGTGATGTTCAAATTATCAATGTTAGAGGAATAGGGTATAAATTAATTTGCTGATTTAAAAAACCTACTCAAATTGTTAGTTTAAAAACTAACGTTGTTATTTATCCAAATTGCTCTTCTATTTTTCCTAAAGCCTAATTTACTTTGTATCTTGTGCGTTAGAATTCTTTACAGAACTAACCGTTAAATTATCTCAAAATGCATATTGCCGTTGCTGGAAATATTGGAGCCGGAAAAACTACCTTAACCCGATTACTATCCAAACATTATAGGTGGGAAGCGCATTTTGAGGATGTAGTGGAGAATCCGTACCTCGATGATTTTTACAATCAAATGGAGCGATGGAGCTTTAACCTACAGATATATTTCTTGAACAGTCGGTACCGACAAATTCTACAGATAAAGGAAAGCGGTAAGGATATTATCCAAGATCGGACCATCTACGAGGATGCCCATATTTTCGCACCCAACCTTCATGCGATGGGTCTGATGACCAACCGTGATTTTCAAAATTACTCCAGCCTATTCGATTTGATGGAAAGTTTAGTGGAGCCACCCGATCTTCTTATTTATTTAAGAAGTTCCATTCCAAATTTGGTGAATCAAATTCACAAACGGGGCCGGGAATATGAAAATACAATTTCCATAGATTATCTAAGTAGATTGAACGAACGTTATGAAGCATGGGTTCACGGTTATGACAAAGGCAACCTATTGGTTATTGATGTGGATCAGTTAAATTTTGTGGACAAACCTGAGGATTTAGGAATCGTTATCAACAAAATAGACGCGGAAATTAACGGATTATTTTAATATACCCTTCCCTAAAGTTGAATTCATTGGAAGATTTTGAACAGAAGGTCACCAACTTTCTAAAAGAAGAAAAACCGTTTTTATTTATTATCGACTTTTCCAAGTCGGAAAAAATGGCCTTTACGTTTGAAGAGGCTGCAGAGCAAAACATCTATTTCAATATCAAAGGAACAAGCAATGACCATAACCTTGAGAAATCGATTACAGATTCTAGGCCGATTGACTTACAGTACGCTCCTATTTATTTGGAAAAATATAAAAAAGCCTTTGACATAGTTAAAAAAGAACTACGCAACGGCAATAGTTTTTTATTGAACCTCACCTTCCCCACAGAACTCAAAGCCACAGAAAGTTTAAAAACCATATACCAAAAAGCATTTGCACCCTATAAATTACTTTACAAAAATAATTTTGTTGTCTTCTCTCCTGAATGCTATATAAAAATCAAGGATGGGTATATTCACTCCTATCCTATGAAAGGTACCATTAACAGTAATATACCCAATGCCAAAGAACTGTTGCTTTCCAATAAAAAGGAACTATACGAACACAATACCATTGTAGACCTCATAAGAAACGACCTTTCCATGATTGCAAAAAATGTTAGGGTCAACAAATTTAGGTATGTTGAAAAAATTAAGAAAGGCAATCAAGAACTCCTGCAGACCAGTACAGAAATTCAAGGAAAACTCCCTTTGGATTGGAAAGATAATTTTGCCCATCTATTGCTCAAAACCTTACCAGCAGGTTCTATAAGTGGTGCGCCAAAAAAGAAAACCCTTGAAATTATTGCCGAAGTAGAATCGGAGCCTCGTGGATTCTACACTGGTATTTTCGGAATCTTTGACGGGAACCAAATTGACAGCGCCGTTAGTATTCGGTATATTGAACGGATCGCTGGTAAACACTATTATAAAAGTGGGGGCGGTATTACCCATTTAAGTACTTTAAAAGAGGAATACCAAGAACTTATTGAAAAGATATATGTACCCGTTGTTTGAAACCATATGCATAGAAAATGGTCAGATCCTAAACGGGCATTACCACGAATTACGGTTTATGCAATCTTTTGTTACGCATTACGGAAAAAAACCTGCGTATTTGCTATTTGACCAACTTATTTTGCCCGATCTAGCTAATTCCCTAAAATATAAATTGAGAGTTAATTATAACGACACGGGAACAAATTGGACAGTTTCCGAATACAGAAATACCATACCCGTTAGCCTTCGTTTAGTTTGTGATGATGCTGCTACCTATCATTTAAAATATGCCGAGCGAAAACATTTGAACCGACTATATATAAAAAGAGGTAATGCAGATGATGTTCTAATTATTAAAAATGGATTTGTTACCGATGCAACGTATTCCAATATCCTATTTACGGATGGCCTAAAAATTGTAACACCCGCCACCCCCCTTTTGGAAGGAACATGTAGAGCCCGACTCCTAAACGAAAATAAAATTCAGGAAAAATTAATTTTAGCCGATACTATACTAAGGTATCCTAGTTTTCAGTTGATCAATGCCATGAACGACTTTGATGAAAACAGATGGATCAGTACTCAAAAAATTATCAAGTAATAGGAATAAAGTCACATTCATCAATGCCAATTGAAATTAGATAAAACCATTTTCTTTGGCATGGTCCGTTGCTTCCTTTGTTTTATTCACCATTAAAAATGGAATATCGGTAAAGTCTACAAAAAGATTTTTGATTCGTTCCATTCGCTTCGTGTGGTTAACGCTACGCAGATAAATTGCTTTTATCCTACCTGGAAAAAGCCTAGAAATCTCTTGATAAATATCGCCATCCCTTTCCCCGCTGTCGCCAATCAATATAAAGGGTAGCTTAGGATATGCATTTAACAAATTACTGATTTCCCTTTGTTTTTGGGGTTTTTCATCCGACCTATTTCTCCTTTTAAAACTGGACATACTCCGTAATAGAATAGGTCCCTTTGGGAAATTATTGGTCTTTAGAAAAAGTTCTAAGTACCGATACAGGTTCCAAGGACTATGACTAACGTAAAATATAGGATTGGCCTCACTTCCAGTTTTTCCTTGATGTAATTTGTGGTAAAAATCAGAAGCGCCTTCCAACTGCAACCGCTTGGTGGCTCTTTTGAACATCGTATTCAATATCACCTTCCATTTTAAGGAAGAAACCACCCCTGTATGCAAAATGGTATCGTCAATATCACTGATAACCCCAAATTTAGCTCCTTCACCCGGAATTAACATTTCTCCGGGAAACCTGTTTTGAAGTATTATTTCTCTTTTAAGATTGGTATCGGTAAAGGAAAGTTCAAAATTGACCCACCCCTCATCATTTGTCAATTCTTGGAGTCCTTCAATGTTTTCATCAATTAAATAATACCCTTCACTATCGGTTTTACCAGATATCGTTTTTCCATTGGAAAAGCTAATCGTAAGCTGGGTATTTTGGATATCCTCGGTTTCAAAACGCTTCCAGGTATTCTGCATCAGATTGAAAATTCCCTTTTGATCTAAATCAATATTCTCATCCTCCAAAGCTCGGCCCCTTACATACAATCGGGATGCAGTACCGTAGGATTGAAAGTTGATGATCTGAAGTTTATCCTTTTTAAAAATCCCCATGGCTATAAAATTAAGGAGTTTCAACTACCTATCCCGTATTTATTTAAAGATTTATATCAGTTCCCCGCCCCTTATTGCAGCGTGCTTATTACAAAAATCATCAATAATTTCTTTTTTCGCTCATTTAAATGTACAACATACCCATTCCTCTTTTTAATTCCCCCGCCTAGCCCATAGTGTTATTAAAGTGAAAAGAGTACTAACGCAACGTGTTCATTCAAGTCTAAACTTAAAAAATAAAAGCAAAAAAGAATTCAAAAAAAATCTCAACAAGAAAAGTAACCTCCATTAGGTATTAGATTAATGCTGGTGTTGATTATGGTATTTGTAGCCCCGGAACGGCAAACTTATAACACGGTTTACGATTTCGATATTAGCCCAAACAACATAGAAGAATCTATTGACGAGGAAGTACCCATATTTGAAATGAACCGCCTCAGGCAGAGCCATCGAGGTATCAGAAACAAGACCGCTGCACTTCGACAAGCTCAGTGACCACGCTACAGGAACGAAGAAACAAGACTTTTTTTATCTTAGTTCTTGGTTCTTGACTCTTATTTCTCGACAAAGAAACTTGATTGTATCGATGCTACACCCCCTCCAACCCCTCCAGTTACACCATCTGAAATTTTAGGGGCTACGGGTATAAAAATTGTGGAAGGCTCCGATGACACAGAGGTGAATTGGGTAACTATTGAAGAAGTTCTTATTTTTCCTATGTGTGAAAACGAAGATGACAAAAGCGCTTGTTTTGATGAACTGATGCAAAAGCATATTAGAAAAAAAAATCGGTATCCAGAAATGGCCCAAGAGATGGGAGTTGAAGGGAGCGTAAACACCCAATTCATCATCAACAAAGATGGCGATTTAGATGCCATTAGAAAAAGAGGTCCGCATGCTCTTTTGGAACAAGAAGCAGCTAGAATTCTCTGCAAACTACCTAAATAACATCAGGAAAGCAACGGGGTACCGCCGTTAAAGCACCTTCAGTATTCCAATTACCTTCAAATTACAGTAGATAAAAGCTTAAAAGAGGCTGTCTAAAAAGTATATACTACTGTCAATTCGAGCGCCCCGAAACCTCGGGGGAGAGCTACAAACTATTAAGGCTCAATACATCTCGACTGCGCTCGATGTGAAAGAATAATAAAATCAGACTTTTTAGACAATCCCTTTTACTTTTCTTTGAAGAACAAATCGATTATCTGTTAACCACTACTTTTTCAATGGTAACCTCAGTTTTTGTTCCTTTTTTCTGAACATTGGCACTTTCAAAATCTGCCAACTGTGCTTCCACTTCTGCCCGGGTTCCTTTATAGGTAACTTCTTTAGAAACAGCTTCACCATTCTCTAAAGTGGTGTAGGTTACGGTAGCTTCGGCCAAATCTGCACTTTCCGCATTAAAATCAATTGAAATTTCTTTAGTATCCTCGTATAAAGTCACACCTTCCTCTTCCGTATGTCCCCCCAAAATAGGTGCAATCACCAAACCAATCAAACAAGTCAATTTAATTAAAATGTTCATTGACGGACCTGATGTATCTTTAAACGGATCACCAACAGTATCACCGGTTACGGCTGCCTTGTGTGCTTCCGATCCCTTATAGGTCATTTCACCATTAATCTCGACCCCTGCCTCAAATGATTTCTTGGCATTGTCCCAAGCACCTCCAGCGTTATTTTGAAATATAGCCCAAAGCACACCGGAGACGGTAACACCCGCCATATATCCTCCGAGCATTTCGGCGATAGCTAATTTGTTCATTCCAAAAAGCATAGGCGCAAAAGCTATCAACAACGGAAAACCTATAGTCAATAAACCAGGCAACATCATTTCCCTTAAGGAAGCCTCCGTAGAAATTGCGACACATTTATCATATTGAGGTTTACCCGTACCTTCCATGATTCCTGGAATTTCCCTGAACTGACGTCGTACCTCCTGAACCATTTCCATGGCTGCTTTACCAACCGCGTTCATGGCCAAAGCTGAAAAAACTACAGGAACCATACCACCTACGAACAACATCGCCAAAACTGGAGCCTTGAAGATATTGATTCCGTCAATTCCCGTAAAGGTTACATAAGCCGCAAACAAGGCCAAGGAGGTCAATGCTGCAGAGGCGATGGCAAATCCTTTACCTGTAGCGGCAGTTGTATTTCCAACGGAATCCAAAATATCGGTCCGTTCCCTAACAATCGGTTCCTGCTCACTCATTTCGGCAATACCACCGGCATTATCGGAAATTGGCCCGAAGGCATCGATAGCCAACTGCATGGCCGTTGTTGCCATCATGGCCGACGCCGCCAAGGCAACACCGTAGAAACCGGCAAATGCATAGGATGCCCAAATAGCTCCTGCAAATAATAAAACGGATGGGAAGGTGGAAATCATACCCGTTGCCAAACCTGCAATAATATTGGTGCCGGCACCCGTAGAGGATTGCTGGACTATTTTTAAAATGGGAGGTTTTCCCAATCCTGTATAATATTCGGTTACCGATGAAATTACGGCCCCTACAACTAGCCCTACCAAAGTGGCATAGAACACACGCATAGAAGATATTTCCTGTAAGCCTTCCCCAAAGAATTCCATTTTCATGGTTTCCGGTAACATCCACATGACCAAACCAAAACAGGACACTGCGACAAGCACGATTGAGGTCCAGTTACCCACGTTCAATGCACGCATTACTTGTGCTTCCTTGGCATCGTTATTATTTATTTTCACCAACATGGTGCCGATAATAGAAATAATGATTCCTGTACCGGCTATAGCCATTGGCAAAAGAATTGGTCCAATCCCACCAAAGGCATCAGAAATACTGCCGCCCATATCCTTGATTACATAATTCCCCAATACCATGGCCGCAAGAACCGTTGCTACATAAGAACCGAACAAATCCGCTCCCATACCTGCCACATCCCCTACGTTATCACCAACGTTATCGGCAATAGTGGCCGGATTTCTTGGATCGTCTTCCGGTATACCCGCTTCGACCTTACCTACCAAATCCGCACCAACATCGGCAGCTTTGGTATAAATGCCACCACCTACACGAGCAAATAGGGCAATAGACTCTGCTCCCAATGAAAAACCCGCAAGCGTTTCCAAAACAATGGTCATATCCATCGTTGTGGTCCAAACCCCACCCATAAAAAATTGGAAAAAGATGATAAAAAAGATGGTAAGACCCAAAACGGCCAAACCTGCAACACCAAGACCCATTACAGTGCCGCCGCCAAATGATATTTTTAGGGCGTTAGGCAAACTAGTACGTGCTGCCTGTGTTGTTCTTACGTTGGTTTTGGTTGCGATTTTCATACCTATGTTTCCAGCAAAAGCAGAAAAAAATGCTCCAAACACAAATGAGACGACAATTAACCAATGCGTTGTAGGTACCACAAATGAAACTATGGCAAGCAAAACACTTACAATAACCACGAAAATGGACAAAAGCTTATATTCTGCACTTAGAAAAGCTAATGCGCCCTCATAAATGTAATCTGATATCTCCTTCATTTTCCCATCCCCGGCATGTTGTTTCATCACCCAAGATCTCTTAATACCCATGTAAATAAGGCCTAAAATTGCCATTACTATTGGCATATAAATCATTACTGACTCCATTTAATCTGTTGTTTGTTAATTATTATTTTAGCGCGGCTAAAGTAGTAAATTAGAATAGAATAAAAAAGGCCACTTTTAGATACTAAAAGTGGCCTCTTAAATGGTGAAAATTATTTAAATCATAAAAGTGCGCCTTTCCTTATGCTCGCTTTCAGCGTATCTTTTCACACATTCCCTATAAATTTTTCTTGCTTCCTCAGCATTTCCCCATCCTCCGGTATCTACTTTTTTCTCCTCCAAATCTTTATAAACCTGAAAGAAATGTTCTATTTCCTTTAATCGGTGCGGATTCAAATCACTTATATCATTGTTTTTGCTCCATATTGGATCGGATACGGGCACACAAATTATTTTCTCATCAGGCCCTTTTTCGTCCGTCATATGGAAAACCCCAATTGGTCTGACCTCCATAACGGTCATCGGGAAGGTAGGCTCGGTGCCCAATACCAACACATCTAAAGGATCTTTGTCCAAAGCCAATGTTTCAGGGATAAAACCATAATCTCCAGGATACATCATCGAAGAAAAAAGCATACGATCAAAACGAATCTTATGTAAGGTAAAATCGTACTCATATTTATTTCTACTCCCTTTTGGGATTTCAATGAGTACATCAAAAGTGAGTTTTTTAGTTGCTGCCATATATCCGTTTTTAATTTTGTTTAAACTAACCTTCCAGTTAACAAGTGTAAAATTTAGTTGAATTAAAAGACAAATCCAAACGTACCTGTAATTCCAAACGGTCTAGCTTCCGGATTGTCCAAATAGTTGCCCCTGAAATTAAAATCCAATCTGAAAATTTTAAAAATGTTACCGATACCAAAAGAATATTCATAGTATATCTTTTCCGAGGGCGCCCTTAATGGGGTATTTACGGTCGCCGGTGCACTTAAAGCCTTATTGGCATCGGACAAATCTCCCCAAACACCTCTAATAGCCACTATTTCCCTTAAATTATATTTTCTTAAAAATGGTATCCTGGAGAAAAAACGGCCATTAAAATTATGCTGTAAATGAACCGAAGCATAGGTATCGGTTACAAATTCATAAAAATCCAGATTTGGAAAAGTCCCGTAATTGGAGAAAAATGTTTGATTACCTGGCACCACACTTAAAAGCCCCAAAGGCACTTCACCAAACGTTTTTCCGATTTCTACCGTGCTCAGCAATCTACCTAGACCTCCCAACTGCCAAGGTTGGCTATAAGAAAACTGAAGTTTACTGTAATCAAAATCACTATCCAGAACTCCCTTTGTACCCTTTGTAAAATTAAGCAATAGCGTACTATATGTATCGTTAACATCTCTCCGCTCCACCCCATAACCGATTGTTTTTTTGCCCGGTGTATATAGGATTAGCGAATTGAAATCAAATTGCCGTATTTCCGAGGAAACCCCCGTCGGGGATTCTGGATCAACATAATCCAAACTAAAATCGTTTGGCAGGGCAGAACTCAATGTTCTAAAAGTGCCTCCGACGGAAACCTTGAAATTAGTGAGCGGTTCAATTTCAAAATTGAGTGCACTCAGGTTAATGTTTGTCAAGCGGTTGTTTGCTCCTACGGTCAATAAGGAAGACGACGCAATACTTCTACCCAAAATATCATTGGTCGCAGTAAGGCTTACACCGAGCTGTTCAATATCCCTACGATTGCCTCCAGAAACAATTAATCTACTGTTCCTGTCCAACAATGCTTTACCCGCCAGACCATGTTTAAATTTATGGTCCTTAAAACCATACGCCGTATAGCCTTCAATTCGCCAAGGGTCATTTTGTCCAAAATAAGTCCGTGCACCAATTCGAACACGTGCTCCCTCCGCATTATTGTAGCCAAAAAAATCATATACGGAACCGAGATCCAAATTCCACTTATCAACTTCTACATAACCGGAACCTAAGATGCTGATAAAGTTGTAATACGACTTAAATTTGGGTACCGTTTTTAAGGTGTCCAACAATTTATAAATACCTTTTTCATCTTTGTTCAATGATTCCAATCTATTTTTTTCCCAAAAATCATCATCCTTGATTATTTCCGAGACATCCAAAGGGTTACGCTCCTTTCTATAAACTTCTCTTGGCTTGGGAACATTAAAAATGTAGTTGTCATAAACGGTAGTCCGTTTTCCATAGAGTCCTCTGGATTCCTCCTTTTTGCTAAAGCTAAAATCACTCAACATATAATCACGCTTCAATAGAAAGACGGAATCATTTAAAACTTCAAAATCCTGTTCAATGTAAATTTCCTTTACCCAATTGATATTAGCACTTTTGGTAACCTGTAGATTAATGTTTTTAATCGCCCATGTTGAATCATTTACCCAAAAATCACCTTTAAAAGTTAGCTCATTTTTACGCCTAGGGTAATACACAATATTATAGCACCATTTATTATCTATAAAAGCACTGTCACGCAAAGCATAATTGTAGGTGTCTATACCGGTTCTGGATAAGGGACTTGTAAAGCTTTTGTCAAAAAATTTCAGGTAATTATTATAAACGTCGTATTCCTGATACAAATCTTTTACAAAGGCAATAATCGCTTGGTTATTCTCAAAGCCAGAGTTCTTGTTTCCTAATACATCCACCTTTTCCTCGTTCAAAATATTATCACCGTACACTTTTGAAAATGTTTCGTTCAAAAATATGGGCAAATAAGTTTTCCCCGTAATTCTGGAGGTATCCAGATCTTGAAAAACAAATTCGAGCCCTTTGAATACTTTGCTTTTTATTAAAGCACTATCAATGGTATTTAGGTCAAACTCTACCTTTTCATATTTATCGAAGGTATATTGGTCGAATTGCCTAACCCCGTTTTGACGCTTTTTGGCCCATATCTTTCGTAATATATCTACAGCCGGATTATTCTTTTTGGATTGCCTTCCGGCGATAAGTACCACCTCGTTCAATTGTTCTGACGCTTCGATCAGTGTGACTTTTAATTGATAAGTGACTTTCGAGGTCAGTTCCAGTTCAAATTCAGTATAACCTATAAACGATATGATTAAGGTGGAATGGTTAGTTTCGGATTCCAAATAAAACCTTCCATCATCATTGGTGATGGTACCTTCCGTAGAATTTTTAAAAAAAACATTGGCAAAGGCCACCGGTTCGCCTTGTTCATCAATGACAATACCGCCCACTTTGGTCTGTGCCTGTAGCATGGAAAAACATAAACCTAAAATCGTAAAGAATATACCTTTCATGAAATAATGGTGGGTTCTTGGAAATCTGGATTAATACCGTACCCATAAAAAAGCTTCTCCAGACTTGGTCGGAGAAGCTAAGATACTTTACAATATAGGAACTTACTTATATAAAACTTTTTTAACAGCCTTAATGACGTCTTCATGATTTGGCAGCCATTCCGCTAATAGAACAGGTGAATAGGGTGCAGGGGTATCTGCAGTGTTTAATTTAACGATTGGCGCATCCAAATAGTCAAAAGCATGGGATTGAATATGATAGGTGATTTCCGTTGCAACGTTACCAAACGGCCACGCTTCTTCCAAAACCACTAAACGGTTTGTTTTTTTGACCGATTTAATGATCGCATCATAATCCAACGGCTTTACGGTACGCAAATCAATTATCTCGCAGCTTATTCCTTCCTTTTCCAATTCATCGGCAGCTTTATCAGCTTCCTTGATAATTTTACCAAAGGAAACAATAGTAACATCCTTTCCTTCCCTGCGGATATCCGCTACTCCTAATGGAATGGTATAATCTCCTTCCGGCACTTCACCCTTATCGCCATACATTTGTTCTGACTCCATGAAAATAACCGGATCATCATCGCGAATTGCCGATTTCAAAAGTCCTTTTGCGTCGGCAGGATTTGATGGCACTACCACTTTTAAGCCGGGACAGTTTGCAAACCAACTTTCAAAAGCTTGTGAATGCGTTGCTCCCAATTGACCTGCAGAACCTGTTGGACCCCTAAATACAATCGGACAAGGAAATTGTCCTCCGGACATTTGCCTGATCTTCGCTGCATTATTTATAATTTGATCGATACCGACCAACGCAAAGTTGAAGGTCATGAATTCAATGATCGGTCTATTCCCCGTCATGGTAGAACCCACCCCTATACCTGAAAAACCAAGCTCTGAAATTGGGGTATCTATAACCCTTTTGGGACCAAACTCGTCCAACATGCCCTTGGAAGCTTTATAGGCACCATTATATTCCGCTACCTCCTCACCCATTAAATAAATAGATTCGTCCTTCCTCATTTCTTCGGACATGGCTTCGACTATCGCTTCTCTAAATTGTAGTGTTTTCATCTATTGCAACTATTATTCTTTGTTCTATGCTAGAAAGCAAGCAAAAATAGCAAATTTAATGGCAATTTATAGGATGGCGGATTTAAAAAAAAGTTATAAATTTTACTATGCATGCATAGTAAATTACGAATTTAAATCGCTATCTTCGTAATGATTGATTTAAAGTTTTTACACATGAAAATATTAGTTTGCATAAGTAATGTACCGGATACCACATCCAAAATAAATTTTACCGATGGCGATACCAAATTCGATACCAACGGGGTACAATTCGTAATCAACCCGAATGATGAATTTGGATTGACTAGAGCCATGTGGTTCAAAGAAAAACAAGGAGCTACCGTCCATATTGCAACGGTTGGTGGGCCAAATGTGGAACCAACCATGCGCAAGGCACTTGCCATTGGTGCCGATGAGGCGTTCAGGGTAGATGCAGAACCAACTGATGGCTTTTTCGTTGCACAACAATTGGCCGAAGTGGTTAAAAAAGGTGATTATGATTTGGTAATAGGCGGTAGGGAGTCCATTGACTACAATGGTGGAATGGTCCCTGGAATATTGGCATCGTTGACCAATATGAATTTCATCAATACTTGTATCAGTTTAGAAATAGATGGGGACAAGGTGACTGCAATGCGTGAAATCGATGGTGGTAAAGAAAAATTGAGCAGTTCGCTCCCTCTTGTAGTTGGAGGACAAAAAGGCTTGGTAGAGGAAAGCGATCTTCGTATTCCAAATATGCGTGGTATCATGATGGCACGAAAGAAAAGTTTGAACGTTTTGGAGCCGGTAGATGGACTAAAAGCTACTGAAGATAAAAAGTTTGACAAACCGGCACCAAAAGGACAAGTCAAACTTGCGGATAACGTTGATCAGCTAGTTGATTTGCTTCATAACGAGGCCAAAGTCATTTAAAACCTAAATAAGGGTAACAACAAAAAATAAGAAACATGTCAGTTTTAGTATATACAGAATCGGAAAAAGGAAAGTTTAAAAAGAATGCATTTGAAGTTGCTTCCTATGCATCGGCTGTTGCAAAAATGATGGATACAACCGTTACCGCAGTTGCCTTCAATAGCAATGAAAATGAATCACTAGGCGACTATGGTGTATCCAAAGTATTGCATATTAAAGATGAATCCTTAGCCACTTTTAACGCAAGTGCTTATGCCGCATCGATTTCCCAAGCAGTAAAAAGTATCGATGCCAAAATAATCATCCTCAGTTCTAGTACCGACACCAAGTACCTGGCACCATTATTGGCGGCCTCATTATCTGCAGGGTATGCCCCCAATGTGGTTGAAGCCCCTGAAAGTACCGCACCCTTTATGGTCAAACGGACTGCCTTTAGTAACAAAGGATTTGCTCATACGGAGATAACTACAGATATAAAAATTATCGGTGTTTCCAATAATGCCTTTGGAGTGCATGAAAATAAAACGGATGCTACTGTTGAAGAGTTTAGTGTTTCCTTAGATGAATCCACTATCGGTACTAAATCGTTAGAAATCGACAAAGTCGTTGGGAAAGCTACCCTAGCGGATGCCGACATCGTAGTCTCTGCAGGTAGAGGTTTAAAAGGACCTGAGAATTGGGATATGATCGAAGAACTTGCCGATGTTTTAGGAGCCGCTACCGCATGTTCCAAGCCGGTATCAGATCTTGGCTGGAGACCTCACGGTGAACACGTCGGTCAAACCGGAAAACCCGTAGCTAGTAATTTATACATCGCAATCGGTATATCTGGAGCCATTCAACATTTGGCCGGGGTAAGTGCGTCAAAAACCAAAGTTGTAATCAACAATGACCCGGAAGCACCATTTTTTAAGGCTGCAGATTACGGAATTGTTGGCGATGCGTTTGAAGTTGTCCCTCAACTGATTGAAAAATTAAAGGATTTTAAGGCCAAAAACGGTTAAATTTTTGTTATTTTGTGCCCCTTAAAGGGCTGTTCAAGTAGTTGGAGCCCCAAATATTTGAACGGCCCTTTTTTAGTTTAAGATATATGAGTTTAGTACGTTTAAAAATAAAAGGGATTTCCTATAGCCAAACACAGAATGGTGCTTATGCGCTCATTCTAAATGAAGTTGAAGGCGACAGGAAATTACCTATCGTGATTGGTGCTTTTGAAGCTCAATCCATTGCCATCGCACTGGAAAAAGAGATAAAGCCACCCCGCCCGTTGACACATGATCTTTTCAAAAACTTTTCTGACCGATTTGATATTGTCATTAAACAAGTAATCATTCACAAATTGGTGGACGGCGTTTTTTATTCGAGTATCATTTGTGAACGAGATGGAATCGAAGAAATAATTGATGCCAGAACAAGTGATGCCATTGCCTTGGCATTGCGATTCAATGCTCCTATTTTTACCTATAAAACTATCTTGGATAAGGCTGGGATATTTTTAAAATTTTCGGTGAAGGACAATGAAAAAAAAGATAGTGACGACAGTATTATGGTCGATGAAATACTGCAAGAAGGAGAGACGGTGGAAATAGATTCCAGCGCTTCCGATGGGTATACGGAGCTCACCATGGAGGAGCTTGAGGCAGAATTAAAAAAAGCGGTCGCCAATGAGGACTACGAAAAAGCGGCAAAACTCAGGGATGAAATTTCCAAACGCAACTAACGACTAAGACCGACTTATGAAAAAGGGCAAATGGTGGCTATTCATAGCGCTAATATTTACCTCCATTACATCTGCTCAAGAAATTGAAGTTCCCCAAACCATTGAAAACTCACCTGAAACTGAATTGGTTCAGGATATCTCGGCATCCGATGTTATGGATATGGTACCCAATGATGGATTTTCCATAAACAGCCTTGGAAGGGGCATATTGGGAATGTTAGTGTTGATACTCATCGCCTTTTTGTTCAGTTCGAATAGAAAAGCCATTAATTGGAAAACGGTAGGTGTAGGTTTAGCACTACAATTGGTTATTGCTATTGGCGTGCTCAAAGTGCCGTTCGTACAAGTGGCTTTTGAACAAGTTGGTAGAATATTCGTGAGCATTCTGGAATATACCCGCGCAGGAAGTAAATTCCTATTTGAAGGTCTCGTAGTCGACACGAATACTTTCGGCTATATCTTTGCCTTTCAAGTTTTACCGACCATCATATTTTTTTCGGCCCTTACCTCTTTGTTATTTTATTTAGGATTGATACAAAAGGTAGTTAAAGGATTGGCATGGTTGCTTTCCAAAAGTTTAGGCATATCCGGACCTGAAAGTCTTTCGGTAGCCGGAAATATATTCTTAGGCCAGACCGAAGCTCCATTGCTTATAAAGGCCTATTTGGAGAAAATGACAAAATCAGAAATTCTTTTGGTCATGATCGGTGGAATGGCAACCGTTGCCGGTGCCGTATTGGCGGCCTATATTGGTTTTTTAGGAGGAGAGGATGAGTTGTTGCAATTGGTTTTCGCAAAACATTTATTGGCGGCATCCGTAATGGCAGCACCTGGAGCCATCGTCATTTCAAAAATGCTCTATCCACAGACCGAAACCGTGAGTAGCGACATACACGTATCATCCGAAAAAATAGGCTCCAATCTTTTGGATGCCATTGCCAATGGAACTACGGAAGGCTTGAAATTGGCCGTTAATGTAGGTGCCATGTTGTTGGTTTTTGTTGCTATCATTGCCATGGTCAACGGCATTTTGGAATGGGCCGGTGACATCACCAGTTTAAATTCTTGGGTTGCCGAAAATACGACGTATCAAAAGTTTTCACTAGAGGCCATTTTAGGGACCATTTTCGCACCCTTGATGTGGTTGATTGGGGTTGCCAATGAAGATATCATGCTTATGGGCCAATTGTTGGGCATAAAACTGGCGGCAAGTGAATTTGTAGGCTACATTCAACTGGCAGAATTAAAGGATATTACCACCTTACCCCATCTGAAATTCAACAAATCAGTCATCATGGCAACCTACATGCTTTGTGGCTTTGCCAATTTTGCTTCCATCGGTATTCAAATTGGGGGCATAGGATCTTTGGCACCCGGTCAGCGTAAAACGCTCTCCGAATTTGGAATGAAAGCGGTTTTAGGCGGTTCTTTGGCGTCGTTACTTTCTGCTACTATTGCGGGGATGATACTGGGTTGAAATGGTTGTTCGCTGTTCGTTGTTCGCTGTTCGTTGTTCAAAAAAGTAAATTGTCGATTGTTAACAGTGATAAACTTTAGGGAACTTGAAGTTTGGAAAGATGCTAGGAAATTAGTCAAAGAGCTATATTTAATGACAAATTCACCTCCAGAAACCAAATAAGTCTCGGTTCGGTATACGAACTAGAATCCCATATCATATTATGAGGCGGTTTAGATTTTATCCAAAGTGATAGTACCTCACAGGTGATAGGGAAAATACAAATTTTGCAAAGAAGAATTGCTTCGTTAATAAAATATAATAATTCAAGGTGATGAATCTGTTATGATTTACCATTTACCTTTTACCTTTATCCTATTATGAAACAATACCACGATTTACTTAAACATGTACTAAAAGAAGGTAATCAAAAAGGCGACCGTACGGGAACGGGTACCAAAAGCGTTTTTGGATATCAAATGCGATTTGACCTCAGTGAGGGTTTTCCCATGGTAACCACCAAAAAATTACACTTGAAGTCTATCGTATATGAACTGTTATGGTTTTTGAAAGGAGATACCAATATTGACTATTTAAAAGAAAACGGGGTACGCATTTGGAATGAATGGGCAGATGAAAATGGTGATTTAGGTCCGGTTTATGGCCACCAGTGGCGTAATTGGAACGATGACGAAATTGATCAAATAAAGGAAGTCGTTCATTCGTTAAAAAACAATCCCAATAGTAGACGCATGTTGGTAACAGCATGGAATCCTAGTGTATTGCCAAATACCTCGAAATCCTTCGGAGAAAATGTCGCCAATGGTAAAGCCGCCTTACCCCCCTGTCACGCTTTCTTTCAGTTCTATGTAGCGGGCGGAAAATTGTCGTGCCAACTGTATCAACGTAGTGCGGATATCTTTTTGGGCGTACCGTTCAATATTGCTTCCTATGCTTTATTTACGATGATGATGGCTCAGGTTTGCGGCTATGAACCTGGGGAATTCATCCACACTTTTGGTGATGCCCATATTTATGATAATCATATGCACCAAGTTGAATTGCAACTGAGCAGGGAACCACGACCCCTACCAAAAATGGTCATTGATCCCGAGGTCAAAGATATTTTTGACTTCAAATTCGAAGATTTCACTTTAGTCGGTTATAATCCACATCCTCATATAAAAGGGGCTGTTGCCGTTTAGCATCAATTTCTTAATCTAATCAGGCAATTCCATTGACCCAATTTTTACTAACTTACCCTAAAAAGTGTTTTAATGGTCAGTACAGAAACCCTTGTGGATTTCTTTTTAGAAACCCGGGAGCATACAGAGGATATTTGCCAACCTATAGAAATTGAAGATTACGTAGTTCAGCCTATTGTGGATGTTTCTCCTCCCAAATGGCACCTAGGCCATACCACTTGGTTTTTTGAGGAATTTATTCTTAAAAAATACGATAAGGACTACACGGTTTTTGACGATGATTTTTCATTTGTTTTCAATAGCTATTACGAAACTGTTGGCAAGAGAGTAATTAGGGCCGATAGGGGAAATTTATCCAGACCTTCCGTAAAAAAAGTATATGACTATCGACATCATGTGACCAACGCTTTAAATCAGCTCCTTAGCAAAAACGATAACGAAGATATACTTGATGTTCTCGAGATTGGAATTCATCATGAAAAACAGCATCAAGAATTATTATTGACCGATATAAAATACATTTTGGGTAACAATCCGTTACTTCCCAAGTACTCCGATTTTTTCAAGGAACATACAACAAAAACCCATGAACAGCAATGGATCAGTATGGAGGAGGGTACCTATAAGATTGGTCACGATTCACCTGAATTCTGCTTTGACAATGAACTGGGCAGGCACAAAGTCTATTTACAAAATTATCAAATTTCAAATAGTTTGGTCACGAATTCGGAATATCTGGATTTTATAAACTGTGACGGCTATAAACGCTTTGACCTTTGGCATGCCGAAGGTTGGGATTGGGTACAACAGGGCAAAATCAATGCGCCGCTATATTGGCACCTAATTGATGCAAATTGGCATAACTACACTTTAAACGGACTATCAAAGATTGACCTTGATGCTCCAGTTAACCACATATCGTATTTCGAAGCCTTTGCATTCGCTCAATTTAAAGGTTGTCGGTTACCGACCGAGTTTGAATGGGAAGTAGCGCAAGGCCATTTTGAATGGGGGCAGCGTTGGGAGTGGACAGAAAGTGCCTACCTACCCTACCCTGGTTATAAAAAAGTAGATGGAGCACTTGGTGAATACAATGGTAAGTTTATGGTCAACCAAAAGGTGTTACGGGGTAGTTCTATGGCAACCGCCAACAAACATGCTAGACCCACCTATCGCAATTTTTTTCAAACCGATCTAAGATGGCAATTTACCGGAATTCGGTTGGCCAAATAATAACGATTTATATTAGTATGCAACAAACAAAAGAACGATTAACGATAACCTCCGATTTTGAAAAGGAGGTTTACAACGGATTGACAGATTTCCCAAAGCACCTATCCTCCAAATATTTTTATGATAAAAAAGGGGATAAGCTCTTTCAGGACATCATGGCAATGCCTAACTACTATCTCACCAATTGCGAATATGAGATTCTTGAAAGCCATAAAGCTGAAATTACTAAGCTTTTTACCGACAACGGCGCCTTTGATTTGATTGAGCTTGGAGCTGGAGATGGCAAAAAAACCAAAATTTTACTAAGAGCGCTTAGTGAAAAGGAAATAGATTTTACGTACGTGCCTATTGACATCAGTGAGAATGCCCTGCATCAATTATCCGAATCCATCAACATTGAACTTCCAAAAGTCAACGTTCAAACTTGTCAAGGAACATATTTTCAGGCATTGAAGGAAATTAGCACCCGCAAAAAACGTAAGATTATTCTGTTCTTAGGGTCTAACATTGGAAATTTGAAGCATGAACAAGCCATCGATTTTATGGCAAGTATTCAGCTACTCATGCAGCCCGACGATTTGCTGTTTATGGGTTTTGATCAAAAGAAAAATCCCCAAGTTATATTGGATGCATATAATGACGAGGAAGGAGTGACCGCGGCGTTCAATAAAAACATTTTAACTAGAATAAATAGGGAACTTGATGCTGATTTTAATTTAGATCATTTTCTACATTGGGAAGTTTACAATCCAGAATCAGGGGCTGCAAAAAGTTATTTGGTTTCCAAAATAGCACAAAAGGTGTGGCTAGAAAAATTGTCACTTGAAGTAGTATTTAAACCGTGGGAAACCATTCACACAGAAATTTCACAAAAATATGATGATGAAATCATTACCTGGTTGGCACAGCAATCTGGTTTAAAAATTGAGTCTGAATTTAGCAATAACCAAAAACAATTCAAAAACTATATATTAAAAAAGAAAGAAAACTATGAAAGCTATTTGGAATAATACCATACTTGCAGAAAGTGATGAAACTATCGTAGTGGAGAATAATCATTATTTCCCGGCCGAGAGCCTAAAAAAAGAATATTTTAAGACCAGCGAAACCCATACCAATTGTCCTTGGAAAGGCAAGGCATACTATTACACAATAGCAGTTGAAGGTAAGGAAAACAAGGATGCTGCTTGGTATTATCCAGAGGTGAGTGATTTGGCCAAAGGTATAAAAGGAAGGGTAGCTTTTTGGAAAGGTGTAGAAGTTGTGAAAAAATAATTCGTAATTACTGAACCAACAAAAAGCATGGAACCCAGTTCCATGCCTTTATCATACCTTTTCTTATTGATTACTACAATTCTAAAACTGCGTTCTCAGAACCAGCATACTCATTCCACTGATAACGATCAGCTTGTGTTTCATTTATAAAAGTACCGTCTACGATATACTTAAATTCATATGAATTTTCTTTAGGTAGGTCAAAAGTTCCTTTGAAAGTTCCATTCTTCAATTTTTTCAAAGTACTTCCCTTAGGGCTCCAATTATTGAAGTCACCTACTACAGCTACTTTTTTTGCTTCTTCTGCAGGTACTATAAAGGTTACCTTACATACAGGCTTAGTTTTTAAATATTGTTTTGCAATTGCCATGATTTTAATTTTTTAAATTCAGCGCAAAACTACTACAATAAAAGCCTCATTTCCAACACTTAAACCCATTTTTGCGAAAATGATAAAAAATTGTATCTTTTTGATCCTCTAATAGAATTTTACCCTCTTAAAATTGATAGTAATGGATAGCTATCTCTTTGTATTTAAGACTTTTACAATGGCATCAATTTCCTCCTCGGTATTATAGAAATGAAAACTTAGTCGCACGCCTTGCCCCCTTTGTGCACAGAAAACATCATTTGCCAAAAGCTTTTGAAACGTGGCCTCATCCGCTTTTATATTGAAAATAGTGCTATGTTCCCTTCTTTCCGTGAATTTATCATGAATAAGTCCCAACCCTTGAAACTCTTTTTTTGCTTTTTCCGCTAATTTTTTGTTATTGGCGGTAATATTTTCCATCCCGATTTTCGTAAAATAATCCATTGAAAATTTTAAGCTCCCGAATGCCAATGAGGATAAGTGTCCGGGTTCAAACAATTTTGCAAATCGAATGCTATCTTTTCTATCCAAATCCCCATTTGCGGCATTAAAGCCAATACTTTTTACGGAGAACTCTTCTTGCATCCTATCTGAAAACAACATAAACCCGCAACCATAACCCGCCAACAACCATTTATAAGCGCTTGCACCTAAAACATCAATACCCGATGCGTCAAAATCAAAATCCCGACTACCACAAAACTGTGTGCCGTCTGCAATAATGATTAGATTTGGAAATTGAATTTTCAATTGTTTCAAAAAATCCAAGTCAACAAAAAATCCATCCAACCATTGCACCAAGCTTAGAGCAAGAACATCGATATGTTCCTTTTCAATAACTTCTTGAATCCGCGCCTCCATATTCGCGACAATTTGTATGTAGCGTACCTCAAAATCCCTATTTTCAAAGGCCCAATTTAGGGAAGGATAATCACCTTCAATAAGCAATATCTTTTTCTTAGGATGTAGACCTTCCAATAAAACATTGAGTCCGGTAGAAAAATTATTTATCAGCGCCACATTCTCACGTTTGCAATTAAAAAATTCCGCAACGGTGTTTCGCGTATCTGAAAGTACTTTCAACGTTTTACTACGCATATCACTTCCATAGATCAAAAAGTCAAGGTCATGCTCTTGTCGCCACTCCAGTAGCGAATCATATAATAGGCCATACACGGCGGTATTGGCATAAATACCTTTTCGTAAAACGGGAAATTCCTTTCTAATTTTTTCCATAATTTATTGAGTAAAATACATTTCCTGTATCTTTGATTCAAAGATAGGTAGAGCGATGTTTTCTAAGAATAAAAATACCTCCAAAATAGATGTAGAACAGCATGAGCTGGTAGAAAATGCTCATAAAAGAATCCAGCAAAAAAAACGTCTCTACACCCATTTCGTAGTTTTTTTGGTAGGAAGTGTCTTTCTCGTTCTTATCAATAAAATTTTAAAATACGGACAAGAATACGATTGGTTCATTTGGGCAATTACCTTTTGGGCATTTCTTTTTGTACTCCATATTTTTAATGTTTTTGTCACCAACAAATTTATGGGTAAGGATTGGGAAAGGTCACAGCGCGAAAAACTGATAAAAAAGCAAAAACAACGGATAACCGAATTAGAGCAAGAAATGGATGCAAGGCCTAAAATTGAAATGGACACTAAAAAAAAATTACTTTGAGAACACTCATCATGATTGCCGCGGCTGCAGAAGATAATGCCTTAGCAAAGGACAATGAATTGCCCTGGCACTTACCGGACGACTTTAAAAGATTTAAAAAATTAACCTCTGGCCATAAAATAATTATGGGCAGGAAAACTTTTGATAGTCTTAAAAACCCATTGCCGAATAGATCGCATATAATCATTACCAGGGATAAAAATTATTCAGTCGATCTCCAAGATGGTATTATTGTTTATTCCCTCGCAGAAGCTATGGCACAAATAAAGAATGAAATTGCGTTCGTTATCGGAGGTGGTGAAATCTATAGTCTATTTGAAAAGGAATCGGATAAAATTGAATTGACTAGGGTGCACGCCAGATTTGAGGAGGCAGATACCTTCTTTCCCGAAATTGATGAGAATTACTGGATGTTGACCAATCAAGAATATCATCCAACCGACGAACGGCATAAATATGCCTTTACCTATTTAACCTACGAAAAGAGAGCTGCCATTTTAAAGGACGACTCAAAAATTTAAAAAGGAAACGGTAAGGTCTAAAGTTGTAGGTTGTAAAAAGTTCAAGAGTAACTTTTCATTCCTGTTTGTATAAAAATGATGCGTGCCCAAGACGGTTGAATCCGTTGCCAAATCATTTTTCAATAAAATCGCATTGGTCTGCTTGGCAACAGCCTGCCCAGAATCAATGATCTCTATGTTTTCCGGCAATATTTCTTTTAAGATTGGGATCAAATAAGGATAATGGGTACAACCTAGCACCAGGTAATCGATCCCCTTTTCGAGCATAGGGGCAATATAGCCCTCCAACATTTTACGCATTTTATCGCTTTGCAAGTCTCCTTTCTCTATCATTTCTACCAAACCGGTCCCCTTTTGTTCCAAAATGGTAATGCCAGAAGCATGGTTCTTAGCTGTACTATGAAAAAGATTGCTGGACAAGGTTCCTTTGGTCGCCAAGACCCCTACTATTTTAGATTTGGAGTTGATGGCGGCCGGTTTGATGGCAGGCTCAATACCGATAAAAGGAACTGGATAGTTTTCCCGTAGATAGCCTATGGCGTTTGTTGTGGCAGTATTACAGGCGACCACAATAAGTTTACATTTTTGGGCAATCAAGTATTCGGTATTTTTTATACTGAGTTGTAAAATGCTTTCTTCGGATTTTTCCCCGTAAGGAGCATTTCTACTATCGGCCAAATAAATACAACTCTCAAAAGGCAAAAGTTCTTGTATTTCTCCCCAAATAGAAGTTCCCCCAAGGCCCGAATCGAAAATACCTATAGGCCTTTTGTCCATATTAGTCCAATACCTCGATTATAGGTTTACCATTGGCACCACTTGGAAAGGAAATTCCCAATAGCGCAGAAATAGTGGGTGCAATATCCGGTATCTCTGTACGACCTAAGGTGGATCCAGCTTTTATTCCTTTACCATAAAACAATAAGGGGGTATGTGTATCATAAATCTGTGGTGAACCGTGGGTAGAACCGGTAATTGAATACGAAATAAAACCAGGTTTCATGACTAGTAGAACGTCTCCTGATCGTTTTTGGTTATATCCATTTTGCAAGATATATGGAATACCCGAGGTATATTCATTTTTCCACATTTGGTCAGCTGTATAGACCCTATCAACAAAATCATACCCTAAAATTTCACGGGCGATGTTTTCTTCGACTTCCGCCATTTCAAGGTCTAGATTCTTGATAATTTTGTGATCTAAGAACAGCTGATAATTGGAATAGTTAGTTACGATATCTTCAGTGCCATAGGTATATTTCAAAAACTCCGTCAGTTTATTTGACATCGAGGCATTGTCAATGTAACCTGCCGGAATTTTCTGGTCCTTCAAGTAGGCAGGGACTTCGATAGCACCATGATCTGAAGTCAAGAATAAGGTGTATTCGCCTTCTCCCACATTTTTATCCAAAGCCTTGAATAATCTGGCCAGATCTTCATCCAACCGTAAATAAGTATCTTGTACTTCTTTTGAGTTTACACCGTATTTATGACCAACATAATCCGTGCTTGAAAAACTAATCGCCAAAAAATCCGTTATATCATCTTTTCCCAGACCTTCTTTCTGTAAAGCTTCTATGGCAAAATCGGCGGTCAATGAATTTCCATAAGGGGTAGCCTTGATAATTTCAAAGTCTTTGGCCTTATCCAATAATGATGTAGTGCTATGTGGAAAGGTAGGAGCGGTTTCGCCGTTGAACAAGCCTTCGTAGCCATTGTCATCTGTACCACTTTCCTTGTATTCCCTAATATCTTTGAGCGTATTCCATGCTTTTTTATAGGATTGTGCTTTTCCGGACGTATTGAATTCCATAACCCATTTTGGAAGTTGGTCCATATAGTACGAACTAGTAATCCATTTACCTTCATCGGCACCGTGAAACCAGTAGGCTGCATTCGCCGTATGACCACCTGGCAATACCGCACCTCTGTCCTTTAAGGCAATCGCTATTGTTTTTCCCTGCATTTGGGTATGCAATCGTAATTCATCGGTTACTGTAGTAACCGTCATGCGGTGGGGTGACATTTGCCCTGCGTTTGATGTAGTCCCAACAGAGGCATAGGAGTCATCTGATGCACAATAAACATCTACATCAGCTTCCTTATCATACCAATTATTTCCTATTATCCCATGAACGGATGGTGTGGTACCGGTATACACAGAAGTATGCCCAGGACCCGTGCTGGTAGGTGCATAATTAAAATGATTATTCTTACAGTTGAACCCCTGCTCTACCAACCTTCTAAATCCGTCCTTCCCGTAATGGTCATAAAAGCGTGTCAAATAATCATAACGCATTTGATCAACCACAATACCTACAACAAGCTTAGGTTTGGTTCTTAATTGCTCATCGCCCCCAGTAATCTTATTTCTACTTTGTGCCGATAAACCGGTCGTAAACAAAACGACGCCTAAAAATATTATGACCAATAAATAATTTCTCATTTCCATACCTATCCAATTGTAGCGCAAAAGTAAATAAATTACACCTTTAAAGATTAAATGGAGGTTAAATCAAGTCCTTTATTGTTATTTTTACCACAAGAAATCTATTTTATTCAATGAATTATTTAGCATCTGTAGGAAGCTATGCGATAATGATCCGTGAGGTTTTTAAAAAGCCTACTAAATGGAGAATAATGAAATCGCTTATTTACAAGGAAATAGACGAATTGATTTTCAGCTCTTTAGGTATTATTATATTTATATCCTTTTTTATTGGGGCCGTTGTTGCCATACAGACCGCTTTAAACCTTACCAATCCCTTAATACCAAGAAATCTTATTGGTTTTGCCACCAGGCAGTCTGTAATATTGGAATTCGCACCTACGTTCGTATCCATAATTATGGCAGGTAAGGTAGGGTCGTATATTACTTCGAGTATTGGAACCATGAGGGTTACCGAGCAAATAGATGCCTTAGAGGTAATGGGAGTCAATTCATTGAACTACTTGGTTTTTCCAAAAATCATCGCCATGCTTTTTTATCCTTTTGCCATAGCAATTTCTATGTATGTTGGTATATTTGGTGGATGGATGGCCGGAGTTTTTGGTGGTTTTCTGACCAGTACCGATTTTGTGACGGGCCTCCAGTCCGATTTTGTTCCATTTCATATTGCCTATGCCTTTATCAAAACATTGATTTTCGCATTTGTAATTGCAACGATACCATCCTTTCACGGTTTTTATATGAAAGGTGGCGCCTTGGAAGTGGGTAAGGCCAGTACCACTGCATTTGTTTGGACAAGCGTAGTCATCATCATATTGAATTATATTTTAACCCAACTTCTACTAGGATAATGATCGACGTACAAGACATACATAAATCTTTTGGAGACACGCAAGTTTTGAAAGGTATCTCTGCCAAATTTGAAAAAGGAAAGACCAATTTGATCATTGGTCAAAGTGGTTCCGGTAAAACGGTTTTTCTTAAGTGCCTTTTAGGGCTATTTTCTCCAGAGGAAGGGGGTATCGCTTATGATGGGAAATTTTATTCTGAACATTCCAACGATGAAAAACGTGATCTACGGCAAGAGATGGGTATGGTATTTCAAGGTAGTGCACTTTTTGATAGCATGACCGTAGAGGGCAATGTGATGTTTCCTTTGGAAATGTTCACAAAACAACGCAAATCAGAAATGAAAGATCGTGTGGATACCGTTTTAAAAAGGGTAAACTTAGTTGATGCCCATCATAAATTTCCAGCAGAAATATCTGGAGGGATGCAAAAACGTGTTGCCATTGCCAGGGCTATCGTCATGAACCCTAAATACCTTTTTTGTGATGAACCCAATTCTGGTCTTGATCCTAAAACGGCCATCCTTATCGATGACCTTATAAAGGAAATAACAGAGGAATTTGATATTACTACGGTCATCAATACCCATGACATGAACTCAGTTATGCAAATCGGAGAAAAAATTATATTTTTAAAGGACGGACTAAAAGAGTGGGAAGGAACAAAACATGAAATATTCAAAACCGACAATGAAGCAGTAACCAATTTTGTTTACTCCTCTGACCTTTTTAAAAA
>JBBSKR010000020.1:0-26809 GCA_038256135.1 Flavobacteriales bacterium
ATTTCACGAATAACCACATTTCCCATACCAACTTAACAATAGGTTTTAAAGTACTATTTTTGGAGCGTGAAGATACGTGATATGCGTATAAAGGTAAAGTTTGATGTCCATAAAAAATTCCGGTCCAATAATTACGACACACCCTAATTCGGATTCCTTATCCGTAGATGAAATATATATGCTGCGCTGTATTCAAATGGCCAAGAACGGTTTAGGAACTACAGCCCCCAACCCAATGGTAGGTGCTGTCATCGTGCACCAAAATCGTATTATTGGCGAAGGATTTACCAGTGCCTACGGTGGAGCCCACGCAGAGGTAAATGCAGTTGCTTCCGTTAAGGACCCATCCCTTTTAAAATCGGCCACTTTATATGTGACTTTGGAACCTTGTTCGCATTATGGAAAAACACCGCCTTGTTCAGATTTGATCATTAAAAACAAAATTCCTAAAGTAGTTATCGGTTTAAAGGACCCACATGAAAAAGTTGCTGGAGAAGGCATTAAAAAATTGGAAGAAGCAGGTTGCACAGTTGAGGTTGGAGTGCTAGCGGAAGCCTGCAAAGAACATCATAAACGATTCCTTACTTTTCATGGTAAAAAACGACCCTATATCATTTTAAAATGGGCAGAGACAGCCGATGGATTTATTGCCCCGGAACAAACATTACGCGGCGAAACCAAGGAACCCTACTGGATTACCAATGCGCGTTCAAGACAACTGGTACACCAATGGCGTAGTGAAGAGCAGGCAATTTTAGTGGGGACAAATACGGTATTGGCCGATAATCCCCAATTGAACCTTAGGGATTGGTCTGGCAAACAGCCCACCCGAATCATATTGGACCGAATTCTGAAAATTCCCAAAGATTATAATCTGTTGGATGGAAAACAGAGCACCATAGTATGTACAGAAATAACGGATGAAAGTAAGTACCTACAAGGTATTACATATAAAGTACTTGATTTTAACGCAAATGTATCAGTACAACTATGCAAAATCATGTTTGAAGAACAAATACAGAGCGTCATTATCGAAGGGGGAACACAAACCTTGGAAAGTTTCATAAAAAATGACCTATGGGACGAAGCCCGTATTTTTAGGGGAACCACCACTTTTGGCAAAGGTTTGAAAGCACCCGATATTAACAGTAAAATTCAGCAGCAAATGCAAATTTCAACCGATCAACTTACCCTTCTAAAACGATGATCAAGAATATCATATTTGATTTTGGAGATATTTTCATCAATTTGGATAAGCAAGCTCCTTTTATAGAAATGGCGAAGTTTGGATTTACCGAGCTTTCGCCAGCATTGGATCGTCTCGCTAAAAATTATGAAATGGGATTGATTACCACTGATGATTTTTTAATCGGGATGCAATCCATTTTTCCTAAAGCTTCTAAGGAACAGATTCAATTGGCCTGGAATTCGATAATCCTAGACTTTCCAGAGTACCGATTGGAATTCATTGAAAATTTAAACGAGGAAAATAACTACAGACTGTTCCTGTTGAGCAATACCAATGAACTGCATATAGAACAAGCGAAGAATACAATGGGCATGAAACGCTATAATCGGTTTCAAACTTGTTTTGAAAAATTTTATCTATCCCACGAAATTAATATGCGTAAACCGGACTTAAGCATCTATGAATTTGTTCTAAAGCAAAATAAATTAAAGGCGGAAGAAACACTTTTTATTGACGACACCAAAGAAAATACGGACAGTGCTACCTTGTTGGGCATTCATTGTTGGAATTTGCAAGTGGGCAAAGAGGACGTAGTTCAACTTCAAGAACAGTTATAAATGCTCTACCTATCGCTAAGTGTCCTTTTTTCCAGCCTTATTTTTGTAGTTTTCAAACTATTCGCGAAATATCAAGTTCAGACGGTATACGCTATTATCATCAACTATTTTACAGCTTGTATCGTTGGCCTTCTTTATTATAAGGAACCTTTTGAAGCTACAATAATTCCTCAAAAAAGTTGGTTCTGGGGTGCTGTGGCATTGGGGGTCTTATTTATACTGGTCTTTAACCTAATGGCAGCCACTTCCCAAAAACTTGGGGTATCGGTAGCATCCGTAGCCACGAAGATGTCTTTGGCGATTCCGGTATTATTTGGGGTAGTACTTTACCAGGAGGAACTAAGTCTTTTGCAAATTCTCGGAATTATTTTAGCCTTGTTCGCTGTATTTCTCGCATCTTTAAAAGAGAAGAAAATCAAAGCGGAGAAATGGGCATTCGTACTTCCACTACTGGTTTTTCTAGGTTCTGGAATTATTGATACCAGCATCAAATATTTTCAAGAAGTCCACATGCAGGAAAATGAATATGCCTTATTCTCAGCCACCATTTTTGCTTCGGCAGCGGGCATCGGTATCTTATATATTCTCTTTAAATCGATTAAACAACCGCTCAAACCAAATCTAAAAAATGTCATAGGCGGCATTTGCTTGGGTGTTCCCAACTACTTTTCCATATACTTTTTACTAAAGGCCTTGCAGCATCCTACTTGGAACAGTGCCTCCGTATTTACTATTAATAATGTTGCCATAGTTATGTTCTCAACCCTGTTGGGTATCTTGTTGTTCAAAGAAGTACTTTCCACCAAAAACTGGCTTGGTATTGGCTTGGCAATAATGAGTATCGTTTTGGTTGCCTTTGGGGATCAATTAATGACCTTAGTGTAAAAAACGGTTAGCATACGTTTATGAATACCTATAAAACCATATCTAAATCTACCGGACCTATCCTGTACAAAGAAAGGAAGAGTAAGTTTTACGGGTATTGTTTTCCTATTGCGGATGAAAATAAAGTTAAGGAACATATTGAAGCCTTAAAAAAGGAATATCCCACCGCAAACCATGTTTGTTACGCATGGCAAATGGGTATAGAAACCAGGTCGTATCGTGCCAATGATGACGGGGAGCCCAATAATTCTGCAGGAATGCCCATTTACGGACAGTTGCAATCCTTTGATCTCACCAATACCTTAGTTGCCGTGGTACGTATTTTTGGTGGAACTAAATTAGGAGTTGGGGGATTGATTAGCGCTTACAGGGAAACGGCAAAGTTAACTTTGGAGGATGCACTTATCGTCAAGAAGGTACTGCAGCAAAAATTGACCATCCTATTTGAATATCCAGAAATGGATACCGTTATGCGATTGGTGAAAAAACATCAGTTCCATGTTATTTCCCAAGAATTTCATTTGAAATGCAAGATAATCCTATCCATCCCAAAAAGTGATTTTAAGAAAACGCTCAAACTATTTAAAGCCCATCATAAATTAGAAATAATAAAAGAGGCTTAGCATCATCAGTTTCTACTTTAATAGCCTAATTTATCCAATAGGATTACCGGACATTTGGTCGGTCTTTTGCGCTCCATATCCATAAACACCAAAACAGTATTCGCTGTAGCTAGAAGCTCACCTGCTTCATTGGTGATTTCATAATCAAATTCAATACGAACAGCGGGTTTCTTTCTTAAAAATACCTTGACTGTTATTAAATCATCATACAAGGCAGGTTTAAGAAATTGAATGGACAAACTGATGACCGGAAGCATTATTCCATCCCGTTCCATTTTTTTGTAGGAAATTCCTAACTCACGTAACCACTCGACTCGTGCCATCTCCAAATATTGAGCATAATTCCCGTGATACACCACACCCATTTGATCTGTTTCACTGTATCTTATTCTAAAAGAAATTTCTTTTGTAAGCATTTATCTAAAGTAAAAAGTATATATTTAAAGCCCCCCTTTGAACAAGCGAACATGCGAAAAAAAAAGGTCATATTCAATGGAGATTGATTTTTTTTTTAGATAAATTGTTCACATATTTGTCCAAGTTGATTAAGAATCTAGATTGAAGTTTTTCGATCGCATACAGCCTAACGGCCAACCTATAAATATTTTATTTTTATTATGAGTGTTACTGCAAATTCCGTCTGGAAAAACTGTTTGATATTTATCCAGGATAATATCCAACCGCAGGCATTCAAAACGTGGTTCGAACCTATTAAACCTGTAAAGCTTTCGGACAACGCCCTAAGTATTCAAGTACCAAGCAAGTTTTTTTATGAATGGCTGGAGGAGCATTATGTAAAACTCCTTAAAGTTGCCCTCACCAAAGAATTAGGGGAGAGCGCCAAACTGGTGTACATGATTCGTATGGAAAATACCTATGGCAACAAAGAACCGTTTACGGAAAAAATACCCAGTTCCAATAGAGGTGCCATGGCAGCTCAAGAAATGGATGTTCCCATCAAGTCAAAAAATCCTGAACTACGAAATCCTTTTGTTATACCCGGTATTCGAAACATTAAAATAGAATCGCAATTAAACCCAAATTATAACTTTGATAATTTCTTGGAAGGTGATTCCAACCGATTGGCACGATCAGCAGGTATGGCGGTTGCCAATAAACCAGGTGGTACTTCCTTTAATCCTTTATTGGTATTTGGAGGGGTAGGTTTAGGAAAAACACATTTGGCGCATGCGATCGGTGTGGAAATTAAGGATAAATATCCTGAACGAACCGTGCTTTACATTTCCGCTGAGAAATTTACACAACAATATATTGAGTCGGTTAAAAAGAATACCCGAAATGATTTTATTCATTTCTACCAATTGATTGATGTGCTTATCATTGACGATGTCCAATTTTTATCCGGAAAATCAGGTACACAAGATGTGTTTTTCCATATTTTCAATCATTTGCATCAAAATGGTAAGCAAGTAGTGCTTACTTCCGATAAGGCACCTGTTGACATGCAGGATATAGAACAACGCTTGTTATCACGATTTAAATGGGGATTATCCGCAGAACTGCAAAGTCCGGATTATGAAACACGTATTTCCATATTAAAGAATAAATTATACAGGGACGGTGTGGAGATTCCTGAAGATATTATCGAATATGTTGCCAAGCATATCAAAACCAATATAAGGGAATTGGAAGGAGCCATAATTTCCTTAATTGCACAGTCCACCTTAAATAAAAGGGAAGTAACCATTGAACTGGCCCAACAGGTGGTAGAAAAATTCGTAAAGAATACCAAAAGGGAAGTTTCTATTGATTATATACAAAAAGTAGTATCCGACTATTTTGAAATGGACGTGGCTACCTTGCAATCCAAAACCAGAAAGAGGCACATAGTACAGGCAAGACAACTGGCCATGTTCTTTGCAAAGAAATTCACCAAGGCATCTTTGGCAAGTATTGGTTCTCAAATTGGCAAACGAGATCACGCCACCGTTCTACATGCTTGTAAAACCGTGGATAACTTGGCGGAAACTGACAAACAGTTCCGTAAATACATCGATGATCTAACCAAAAAATTCTCATAATTTTCTTATAAATGAAAGTGTTGATGGTTTGCCTGGGTAATATCTGTAGGTCACCATTGGCCGAAGGCATTCTTAAGAGCAAGGTAGATACTATGAAAATTCAAGTAGATTCTGCCGGTACGGCAGGGTATCATGTCGGTAATGCCCCAGACCCAAGATCCATCAAGGTAGCACAGAAAAATGGTATGGATATCAGCAACCAGCGTTGTAGAAAATTTACAGTATCCGACTTTGATACTTTTGACTTGATCTATGCCATGGATAATAATAATTACGGCAATATCATTGGTCTTGCTAGAAATAAAAAAGATACCGAAAAAGTTAGGTTACTTTTAAGCGAAATCGATTTGGATAATAAGGAAGTCCCCGATCCCTATTACGATTCCAAAGATGGTTTTGAAAAAGTGTATCATATGATAGACCAAGCCTGCGAAGCAATAGCAGCAAGACTATAAAATTAATACATGAGCGCACCAAACGGGAAAACAGGAACTATTTATTTGATTCCTTCCACACTAGGCGATATGGCCCCATTGGAGGTATTGCCCATTTCCATCAAGCAAGCTATTGAGAAGATAGACCACTATGTGGTTGAAAATGAAAAAACGGCACGCCATTTCATCAAAAAAATAAGTCCCAGAAAATCACAGCCTTCCTTAAAGATTTCGGTTCTGAACAAATTTACCGAGCCACAGGAAATTCCTGGTTTTTTAAACCCATGCCTGAAAGGAGCCGACTTAGGCATTCTTTCTGAAGCCGGTTGTCCCGGTATTGCAGACCCAGGTGCTGCCGTTGTAAAAATAGCACATGAAAAGAATATCCAGGTAGTTCCACTTGTCGGCCCCTCCTCCATTTTGTTGGCATTGATGGCCAGCGGTATGAACGGACAGAATTTTGCCTTTAATGGCTACCTTCCCATAGAAGGTTCAGAGCGTAAAAAATATATCAAAAGTCTGGAACGTAAATCAAAGGAAAACTTTCAATCACGGATATTCATAGAAACACCGTACCGTAATAATAAAATGCTGGAAGAACTCATTAAAGCCTTGTCACCGAGTACCAGAATCTGCGTGGCTGCAGATATCACCCTCCCCACAGAATATATCAGAACCAAATTGGCCCAAGATTGGAAAAACGAAACGATCGACCTTCATAAACGGCCAGCTATTTTTATCATACAGGCATAAAAAAAACCTTGACAATATATTGCCAAGGTTCCCATTTTCATAACTACATAAACTTTTAAATCCTAGGATTACGTATCGGTAGTATCATGGATATATCATACCCAGAAAACTTTTTCATATAATTTGATATACTGGTACCATAACCATCCCTGAGGTCCATACGGCCTTGAGACCTCAAATACAATTGTACATTACCTGGACCTGCGAGGTGTGCAGCGGCCAAAATACCCGATTCGGTAATTTCGATTCCACGCATATGCACGCCTACATATCGTTTAATATCCTTTCTCAAAATCCATTTATTACGGGATATGTTTACATGGAAAACCTTTTCCTGAAGCACTGGGTCGTTCAAAAAATGTACTCCATTATACACACCAACTAGCTCCAACGTACCTAAACCAAATTGGTATTTGCCCAAATAGCCATAGGTATTGACAACAAAATAATTTCCTTGAGATTCCTTGAAGGCCAAAGCCTCTTTAAAACCAATAAACCGACTACCTACGAAAGGTGGTTTAATTTCAAGATCTGATACTAAAGTTTCGTTTTGGGGAAACAAAACTACAGTAGTATCTTTTACTTTAAGTAGTTCCGGAACTTCTACCTTAAAAGCCTTAAACCCGAAACCAGATAAAATAAACATCACAATAAGTGGAAAACATATTAATATCCATCTTCTCATATTATTTATTTCTTAAGACTTACAGCCACTACTTTTTGCCTGCTTAAATTTCTTGGTCAAAGGTAGAATGGAAAATAAGGTTGTCTTAGAAGGTTCTGTTAAAAGTATCCACATTTAGTTAACATGTAATAAAATTCGGACAATTTACCTATCTATTGATTTTTTGGGAATTTATCCATCGGATGTACTGCTCCTTATTTCGGTTGTGTTGCGCTAAACTCTCCGCAAACATATGATATCCGAATTTCTCTACATTGGCCACGAAATAATAATAACCGTGTTTTTCGGCATTTAAAACCGCATCGATTGCAGAAATATCGGGCATTGCTATAGGTCCGGGTGGCAAACCGGCATACTTATAGGTATTGTAAGGGGAATCCAATACCAAATCCTTATACAGTACCCGTTTGATTATGGTATCAAAATCACCGGTTTCCTTTTTTATGGCGTAGATAACCGTAGGATCCGCTTGCAGCAACATGTTTTTATTTAAACGATTCAAATACACGCCGGCTACCCTTGGCCGTTCATCTACTTTTGCGGTTTCCTTGTGTACGATGGAGGCCAAAGTAGTGACCTCTATAGGCTGTAAGGCTCGTGCTTTTGCCTTTTCGATACGGGCATCGGTCCAGAATCGCTTATACTCCTTTAACATTCTCTCCCTAAATTCAGTTGCAGAAGTGTTCCAAAAAAATTCATAGCTATTTGGAATATAGGGCGATAAACTATGGGCATCATTAAAACCGTTGGATTTTAAAAACTCGGAATCCCTAAAAGCTTCCAATAGACTAATACTATCCGCTTCAATCTGACTAGAGATCCTTCCCGCTAAATCCTGAACGGTTTCCTGATTGTTAAAGGAAACTTTAACCGGTACATTTCCACTTCGCAAAGAATTTACAATTTCATTATTGTTCATCCCCTTCGCAATCTTAAATTTACCAGCCTTTATATTCTGAAGGTATCCTTTCTTATCGGCCGCAGATTCAAAAGAGTCCATATCCTCTATCAATGGGGCCATTCGCTCTTTTAGGTCCTCAACATTTGCACCAGTAGATATATAGACAAACGCCTTTTCAACATTGAAACTTGTATTGGGCGTAAAGAAAGTATTATACACCATGTAGGCGAAGATACCTCCACCTATGAGACCGACCAGTGCAATCCCCAGAAAAATACGTCTGATAAACATTAGCTATTTATTTTTTGCAATAGAACTTCATTCTTATAGGTGTTCGTAGTATATATCCAATCTTTCTTTACACCAACCTGTTCAAAACCCAATTTTTTAAATAAGTGCAAACTTGCGACGTTTTCTTCCAAAATATTGGCATACACCTGTTTCAAACCCAATACCTTGAACACATAATTACAAAGCAGGGTAATGGCTTCCGTACCAATTCCCTTGTTTCTTTCTTCAGTATGCAATATAATGATACCCAATCCTGCACGTTTGTGATTAGGTTCAAAATCAAATAGATCGATCAAGCCCAGGGCCTGATCTTCAATTGAACAAATGACCAATCTCAATTGTTTTACATCATATAGGTCTCTATGCGCATTGTCCAGATAGCGCTGTAATACATTTTTGGAATAGGGAGTAATCGTACCACTCACCTCCCAGACCTCGGTATTATTCTCAAGTTCATACAGAAAATCCAGGTCCTTTTGTTCCAAGGCCCTTAGGTAAATCAGTTCCCCTTGTAATGTTACCATGTTATTTCCCCTTTAAAAACCTGTTTTGCTTCACCTCTAAGATAAACATTAGTATAAATCCCTTTATTTTCTTTGAACGAAACCTCTAGTGTCCCTCCCAAAGCGTTAACCACTACTATATTCTCATTTGTTTTTCCTAAATGGTACATTCCCAAAGCCACTGCCGTAACCCCCGTACCACAGGATAAGGTTTCATCTTCGACCCCTCGTTCATAGGTGCGGATGTCAAATCCGTTCGTTTGATTTTCTTCTACAAAATTAATATTGCTGCCGTTTTCGCCATAAACGCCATATCGCAAACGAGCGCCTTCCTTAACCACATTGAACGTTTTTAAATTGTTCACCAATTGAACGTGATGCGGGGATCCAGTGTTTAGATAAAGTGCATTTGACTTTTCGCTTATTTCTTTGACATCCTGCATTTTCAAACTAATCATATCCCCATCAGTAGTCGCTTCATGCTTGCCATCTACCGCAATGAACTCGGTTTTGTCCTTAATTACACCTAAAAAATGGGCGAAAGCTACGATACACCTTCCGCCATTGCCGCACATGCTACCTTCCTTTCCATCGGCATTATAATATAGCATTCTAAAATCGGAACGATTATCATTTTCCAAAAGAATAAGTCCGTCAGCACCGATTCCGAATCTACGGTTGCATAAACTAGCCACCAATTCGGAGCTCTGCTTTGGAAATTGACTATTACGATTATCGATCATCACAAAATCATTCCCGGTTCCTTGATATTTATAAAATATATTTTTCATCGGATGTTAAAGACACAAAGATAGGATATAATTAAGTTTTCATTTGTAGTTAAAAAGTAGTTAAACGCTAATAAAAATGTGTGGAATCAATTAATTTTACGACCATTACGTTAAAATATTAAATAATATGAAAAGAATAACAAGCCTACTTCTAGTTTCAGTTTTCTCAGGAGCGATAACGTTGGGAGGGTATAAACTTTTTTTAGAAAAAGATAACTTTACCATTGTATCCCAAGAAAATGGCAATGGCATTTTCAACACAAGTTATACGCCTACCTCGGCTAGAGGAGCAGGTATCAATGAAGTGGATTTCACCTTAGCTGCCGAAAATACTGTAAATGCAGTGGTACACGTGAAAAACATCACTTTAAGCAAAGGGCCTACGAGTGTTTTTGAATTCATTTATGGATCAGGAAACAGCGCCGTACCTCAAGTGGGTACCGGTTCTGGGGTAATTATTTCATCTGATGGTTATATCGTCACCAATAATCACGTCATTACCCGCGCCAATCAGCTTCAAGTAACCCTAAATAATAATCGTACCTATGAAGCGAAACTAATAGGGACAGACCCAAATTCTGATATTGCATTGATAAAGATCGATGCTGATGAAAAATTTCCTTATTTGGCTTTTGGTGATTCCGATGGAACTAAAATTGGAGAGTGGGTATTGGCCGTTGGCAATCCTTTCAACCTTACTTCTACCGTCACTGCGGGAATCGTTAGTGCAAAAGCGCGTAATCTGGGACGAAATCAATCTTTTATTCAAACCGATGCAGCTGTAAACCCAGGAAATTCGGGTGGTGCATTGGTTAATACAAATGGGGACTTAGTAGGTATCAACACTGCAATTACTTCACAAACAGGATCTTACGTGGGTTATTCATTTGCCGTTCCCAGTAATATTGCCAAAAAAGTGGTTCAAGACATTCTGGAATATGGTAATGTTCAAAAAGGATTTATGGGTATTAGTCCGGCACCAGTAGATACTAGGGATGCAATAGAACGCGGACTAAATAATATCGACGGTGTTTATATTGAATATATTGAAGATGCGTCTGCAGCTGTGGACGCAGGTTTACAAATTGGGGATATTATTAAAAAGGTAGATGTCATTGATGTGCATAAATACCCAGATCTTACGGGTTATCTATCTACAAAAAGACCCGGGGATACGCTCAAATTTATAATAGAGCGAGATGGCGAGCTGATGGAACTACCATTAACGCTTAAGGAGAGGCAAAAACTCGTAGTTCCAGAAATGGGACTGGAAGTTAAAAATCTTACTGAACATGATAAGAAAGTATATAAAACAGAGACCGGCGTAAAAATCGTAGGAGTACCTGAACGTTATAGAGGTTATGGGTTATCAGAGAAAGTCATCATTAAAATAGATGACATGGAGATTGGTAATATTGATGATGCATACGCTGCATTTGGTGCCATTACCCGATATGGAAAAACGGTAATTACGATGTTGGGGAAAGATGGTGAAAAAGACCGACTTATTTTCCAATAAAAAATTGATTTTGAAAAGCAAGCCTCCAAGTTCACGGAGGCTTTTTTATTAAAAATATGTAGCTAAGGGACTTAAATTTTCTAGTTTTGTCCAAACCGTAAAACTAACTGATCCGTTATGGCTCCAAAAACAACATATGAAAAAGAGTTGGCTTTTCAAGCAGACCGAAGAAAAGCTACTACGGAATTCATCAAAATCGTAAGTGATCTTTGGTATGACAAATCCATCGAAGTTGTAATTTTTAAGAATCAGGTCATAGATAAAAATGTAAGCGATATCATTCACTTACATGAATATGCCGGGGAGTTTGTACAGAAGCCAATCTCAATTTTTGACTCGGTTGAAATACTTCGTTCAATTGCCGATATTCCGCTACCACCCTCTAAGCTTGACATCGGTAAATTGACCTATGAATATCATTCAGATGATAATAATTTCAATAATATTAAGGCATTTGTTATTGAAAAACTGAAATCTGCCCACGATTTTAAAAGTATAGAACCAAAGGATGTAGTATTGTACGGATTTGGAAGAATAGGTAGATTGGTAGCCCGCGAATTGATGTCTAAAACAGGCAAAGGAAACCAATTGCGTCTTAGGGCAATCGTTGTTAGAGGTACGCCAGATATAGAAAACCTGGAGAAGCGCGCTAGCCTTATGAGAACCGATTCCGTACACGGTATTTTTAATGGCACCGTTAATGTAGACCCTGATAATCACAAGCTACTTATTAATGGAACTACGGTGCATGTCATTTATGCCAATGTACCCGAAGAAATTGATTACACCGCATTCGGCATACATAATGCGTTAATTATTGATAATACCGGTGCCTTCCGTACAAAGGAACAACTGGAGAGACATCTAACGGCCAAAGGTGCCGAAAAGATACTTTTGACCGCTCCTGGAAAGGGAGTTGCTAATATTGTCCATGGGGTAAATCACTCCGAATATAATCCGGATGACACCCAATTGTTTTCAGCCGCATCCTGTACTACCAATGCCATAACGCCTATATTAAAAGCCATTGAAGATACATTAGGCATAAAAAAAGGACATTTGGAGACCATACACGCCTATACCAATGACCAAAATTTGGTGGACAATATGCACGGTAAATATAGGAGAGGACGTGCCGCTGCACTCAACATGGTTATAACGGAAACCGGTGCGGGGGAAGCAGTGGCCAAAGCGTTGCCAACCTTAAAGGGAAAACTTACCTCAAATGCCATACGCGTACCGGTACCCAATGGATCATTGGCCATCCTAAACATTGAAGTCGAGCATAAAACCTCTGTGGATGGGGTAAATACCATGATCAAGAAATACGCCCTAGAGGGTGATTTAGTAGAACAAATTAAATATTCCATCAATAAGGAGTTGGTATCATCCGATATTATCGGTACTGCTGCCCCATCTATTTACGATAGTAGGGCGACCATTGTTTCCAATAATGGGAAGAATATCATCCTTTACATTTGGTATGACAACGAATATGGTTACTCGCACCAAGTAATTCGATTGGCAAAATATATTGCAAAGGTGCGTCGCTATACCTATTATTAAAAGGTGGTAAACAAAACATCTTTTACTAATCAGTGATCGTACATAACCCAAGGCACACAACCTTTGTTCATTTTTTTTTCTTAATTGACTTTAATAAATTACTTTAGTCGTCTCTAAATCATTTTTTTTAACGCAATAACCTAATACATGAAAGTCTATAGAATACTATTCCTTCTGGCATTTCTCCTAACTGCTAACATTCAATTCGCACAAGAGGCTGATGAAGATGATAAATTATCCCTGGACGAAGGACCTATCAGCAATCAATTTGATTATGTCGCGAAACGATCAGGCAATTATAGGGCAGACGGGATAAGTTACGAGGTTGTAAAGGAAAGCAATCTTTTTAAAATTCGTAAGAATGTATTAGATTCCATCGCCGCCATGAACAAAAAAACGGGCGAGCTCAAAGCAACCATTGCGGAACACGAGACTACCATAACGTCCTTGAACAAAAAACTAGAGGAGACCACAACCAACCTTTCAGCGGTAACAGAGGAAAAGGACAGTATGTCCTTTATTGGTATACCGGTATCCAAAGGCACATATAATTTTATCCTTTGGACGATTATCGGTGGATTATTTTTATTGTTAGGCCTGTTCATTTATAGATTTAGAAATAGCAATATACTTACCCAGGAAGCCAAACAGAATCTTTCTGAACTTGAAGTGGAGTACGAAGACCACCGAAGAAGGGCCCTTGAACGTGAACAGAAAATTAGTAGGCAGCTGCAGGATGAAATAAACAAACAGAAAAAAGCTAAATAAGATTAAGCTCCCTCGTGGAGCTTTTTTTTTAATATGATGGACATCAAGCGAATCACTATATTAGAGATTTCTGATGCCCTTGTTCGAACAATATCGGGTTTTTCACAAAATGAAATCGGATATGGATGCGGCTACCTTATTTCTTAATGAAAGAATATGTAGAAATGAATCCGTTATATTCGCTGCATATATGGATGGGAATGCTATTGGGTTTACCCAAATCTATTTAACCTTTTCATCGGTAAGTTTAGAATCTTCATTAATCTTAAATGATCTGTTCGTGGCGGCACCCTATCGCAATAAAAAAGTTGGTAAAAACTTACTGCTAAGAGCACAAGAATTTTGTAAAAACAACGAATATAAAGGTCTTGCATTGGAAACTGCCACAGATAATGCCGCACAATAACTATATAAACGATTAGGTTGGGAAGAGGATTCTCACTGTTTTCATTACTTTTGGACATCCAATTGATAATGCCCTATCGAAGATGCGAATAGATATCATCACCGTTTTACCAGAATTACTTACGAGTCCCTTTGAAGCTTCTATACTAAAAAGAGCAATCGACAAGGGATTGGTCGAAGTGTATTTCCATAATCTTAGGGAATATACGGAGACTAAGTACCGAAATGTGGATGATTACCAATTTGGAGGAGGCGCCGGAATGGTTTTGATGATTGAACCGATAGACAAGTGTATTGCCGAACTAAAGTCGCAACGCAGCTATAGCGAAATTATTTATATGACCCCGGATGGGGATACCTTGAACCAAAAAATGGCCAATCAACTTTCTATGTTAGAAAATATGATAATCCTATGCGGTCATTATAAAGGAGTAGATCAACGCGTACGGGACGCTTATATCACAAAAGAAATATCCATAGGCGATTATGTGCTTTCTGGCGGAGAACTGGGTGCAGCGGTGCTTTGTGATTCGATAATTCGACTACTCCCAGGCGTATTAAACGATGAAACTTCTGCCCTAACTGATACATTTCAGGACGGACTTTTGGCTCCGCCGGTGTATACAAGGCCAGCCGAATATAAGGGAATGAAAGTACCGGATATTTTGCTTAGTGGCAACTTCGGCAAAATTGAGAAATGGCGTGAAACCAAGGCCTATGAACGTACGGAAAAACTTCGTCCGGATTTGCTGAAATAGTTTTTAGCGAATTTCTGATTAAAAAGTGCTCAAAATACTTGTTAGTTATAATATAACGATTAATTTTGCAGCCTGTTAGAATAACCTCTGACGAAAATCGTGAACGTTGCTCTAATCTAATTCCTATTAACAATATAATGGAATCATTAATAAAATTTGTACAGGACGAATTCGTAATTAAAAAGGAATTCCCTAAGTTTTCAGCTGGAGACACCATTACCGTATATTACGAGATTAAAGAAGGTGAAAAAACAAGAACACAGTTCTTTAAAGGTGTTGTAATACAACGAAGGGGAACGGGTTCTACAGAAACCTTTACCATTCGTAAAATGTCGGGAACTATTGGTGTAGAGCGTATCTTCCCAATTAATCTACCTGCACTTCAAAAAATTGAAGTTAACAAAAAAGGTAAAGTTCGCAGATCTAGAATTTACTATTTCCGCGAATTGACCGGTAAGAAAGCAAGAATCAAGGAAGTTAGAGGATAAATTTTCCTTCTTAAACAATACAAGCATCGATCTATATCAAAGATCGGTGCTTTTTTTATGAACAAATGTTGATACTACCGGTTCACAACCTGTTGATTAATAATTATATACAATTTATTAAATCATATGATTTTTTTCATTATATTTAGATTATGCTTAGAAAATTAAATTTGCCAAGAAATTTAATTTAAAGGTCATTACGGAGTTTACGTTCTTTGTATTGTTGTTTAGCCCATTAATTCTAATACATTTTATGTTTTATAATTTGGGTGAGTTTTAGACTGATAGGCTGTCGCCTTTTAGTTTCAAAATGAATCAAATAGTTAGGTTTTCAGTTAATGAATACTTTAAACTTTAGATAAAGATAACAAGGAAGAAATGTTGAGTAGTTTTTGGATTCCATATCCAAAATAAAAAACATTTTAAACGTTGAATTAGGGATACGGAAGCAATCAAGGGTTGCAGTTTTAGTGAAACATTAAAACAAACTGTCCGTAAACTTTTTCTAAAAAGCCATATCAATGTATGCGTACAATGATATGGCTTTTGTTATTTAACAAATCTACAGCTAAGCCCTAAATATTAGGGCTGATCCTATCTTTTTAGCCTATATAAAATCGTATATTTGCTCCGCTTTAATTAAAATAATACTGCAAATGTCCAAAATTTTTTATACCAAAACAGATGAAGCTCCAGCATTGGCAACGGAGTCATTTTTACCTATTGTAAAGGCTTTCACAAAAACTTCTGGAATTGAAATAGAGACAAAAGATATTTCACTAGCCAGTAGAATCGCAGCAACTTTTCCAGAATCTTTAACACCGGAACAACGGGTATCCAATGATTTGGAAGAATTAGGGAACATGGCGAAACAACCAGAAGCAAACATTATAAAGTTACCAAATATAAGTGCCTCGGTTCCCCAACTGAACGAAGCCTTAAAGGAATTACAGGAAAAAGGGTATAAATTACCGAACTACCCAGATGAGCCTAAAAATGACGAAGAAAAGGAAATAAAGGCAAAATATGATAAAATTAAGGGTAGTGCCGTAAATCCCGTGCTACGGGAAGGGAATTCTGACCGAAGGGCGCCAAGAGCGGTAAAAAATTACGCTAAAAAGAATCCCCATTCCATGGGTGCATGGAGCTCAGATTCTAAAACCCATGTCGCCACAATGGGCAAGGGTGATTTTCAGGCCAATGAAAAATCCCTAACGCTAGATGCCGCAACCACGGTACAAATAAAGCTGGTCACTGATAACTCCAACTCCGTCCTAAAAGATAAAATCGTATTGCAGGCAGGGGAAATTATCGATGCAACGGTAATGAGCAAAAAGGCCTTACTTGATTTTCTTAAAAAAGAAATTAAGGACGCAAAGGAAAAAGGTGTTCTCTTTTCAGTACACTTGAAAGCGACCATGATGAAGGTATCCGATCCAATTATTTTTGGGCATGTGGTAGAAACTTTTTTAAAACCAGTATTTGAAAAGTACGAAGCTACATTTGAAAAACTAGGGGTTAGTCCCAATGATGGTTTGGCCAATCTATACCAAAAAATTGAAAAGCTTTCAATTGAGGAAAAGGCCAAAATAGAAAAAGACTTGGATCAGGCATTGGCAAACGGTCCAGACCTTGCAATGGTAAACTCAGATAAAGGAATAACGAACCTCCATGTTCCTAGCGACATTATCATAGATGCATCCATGCCTGCGATGATACGTAATTCGGGTAAAATGTGGAATGTAAAAGGAAAATTGCAAGATACCAAAGCCGTGATTCCAGATAGTAGCTACGCGGGTATTTATTCTGCCACGATTAACTTCTGTAAGAAACACGGCGCATTTGACCCAACAACCATGGGTACAGTTCCCAATGTAGGCCTAATGGCCCAAAAAGCAGAGGAATATGGATCTCATGATAAGACCTTCAAAATCAAGGAAGCAGGAACGGTTCAAGTACTTGATTTGGAATCTGGATCGGTTTTGGTCGAGCATAAGGTTGAAGAAGGTGATATTTGGCGTATGTGCCAAGTAAAGGACGCCCCTATCCAAGACTGGGTGAAATTAGCAGTTTCCAGAGCGAAGGCTACGAATGATCCTGCTATTTTCTGGCTGGATGAACTTAGGGCCCATGACGCAGAGCTCATCAAAAAAGTGAAAATGTATCTAGCAAAAGAGGAAACTTCTCGTTTGGATATCCAAATTATGTCACCGACCGATGCCACGGAATTTACATTAAAAAGAATGAAAGCAGGAAAAGATACTATTTCCGTTTCTGGAAATGTTTTACGTGATTACTTAACGGATCTATTCCCGATTTTAGAGGTGGGTACCAGTGCAAAAATGCTCTCTATAGTTCCATTGATGAATGGGGGTGGTTTATTCGAAACCGGTGCCGGTGGTTCGGCTCCAAAACACGTGGAGCAATTTTTGGAAGAAGGACATTTACGATGGGATTCATTAGGAGAATTCTTGGCTTTAGGAGTCTCACTGGAATTCTATGGTGAAAAAAATGCAAATGCAAAGGCAAAAGTTCTTGGGGATACGCTGGATAGTGCTACCGAAAAATTTCTATTGAACGATAAATCCCCATCAAGAAAAGTTAAGGAATTGGATACAAGGGGCAGTCATTTTTATCTTGCCAAATACTGGGCCGTAGCATTGGCAGAACAAAACGAAAATAGTGAATTGAAGACCATATTTTCTAAGGTAAGCAAGCATTTCAATGAAAAAGAATCGCAAATTCTTGCCGAATTGATTGATGCGCAAGGTAAAAAACAGTCTATTGGTGGTTATTACAAACCAGACCCTGTATTAGTAGAAAAGGCAATGCGGCCGAGTATTACACTCAATGATATTTTAAAGACCATTTAATTTCATTACATACCCTCAATTTAATTTGGGGGTATTTTTTTTACGATAGTTTTTAGTTTTAGGAGCGTCCCATATTTCTAGCTATTTTTACTTAAAAAATTGATGAAAGGATATCTAAAACTTATTCTTATCACCCTTCTATTTAATTCTTCCTTTACTTGGGGCCAACAAAAGTTCACTTTAAGCGGTTCCATATCCGAAAATAGCAGTAATGAAACTTTAATAGGGGTCACCGTAGCATTTCCGGAACTCAAGACTGGGATAACCACTAATGAATATGGGTTTTATTCCATCACCTTACCCGAAGGCGATTATAGCATATTGATACGTTATTTAGGCTTTAAGGATGTTTTAAAAAATATCTCGTTACATCAAAATACCAGTCTTGATTTTAAACTCGAAGAAGAAGCAGAAGAGCTTGATGAAGTCATTGTAACGGAAAATGTTGAAAGACTAGAAATACGGAAGCCGCAGATGAGCGTAAATACGATTTCTGCACAGACCATTAAACAAATACCGGTAATTTTAGGGGAGGCAGATGTTATAAAATCCTTGCTGCTACTTCCAGGAGTCAGTAACGCTGGCGAAGCCTCCTCTGGCTTTAACGTAAGAGGTGGAGCCGTAGACCAAAACTTGATACTTTTAGATGAAGCTACCATTTTTAACTCCTCTCATTTATTCGGTTTTTTTTCCGTTTTCAATCCAGATGCGATTAAGGACATTAAACTTTATAAAGGAGGAATACCAGCTAAATACGGGGGTAGGGTATCTTCCGTTTTAGAGATTTTTCAAAAAGATGGCAATAGTAAGGAAATTAAGGTAAACGGAGGAATTGGAGCGGTCGCCAGTAGATTATTGATTGAAGGTCCGATTGTCGAGGACAAAACATCGTTTCTTATCGCCGGTAGGGGATCATACGCACACTTGTTTCTCCCCTTGTTCGACGTTGACAATAAGGCCTATTTTTATGATCTAAATACCAAAATAAGCCATAAAATAGATAAGAATAATAGCCTTTTTCTATCCGGATATTTTGGTAGGGACCTTTTCAGTATTACCGATAGATTTGTAAATACGTATGGTAACGCGGTAGGCAACCTGCGCTGGAATCATTTATTCTCTGATAAATTATTTTCTAACCTTTCCCTGATTTATTCTGATTATTACTACGGCTTAATACTTGATTTTGTTGGTTTTGAATGGGATTCAGGAATTAAAAATTTTAATCTTAAGTATGATTTTAAAAATTACTTAAATGATAAGCTTCAATTAAACTATGGCTTGAACAATATCTATTATGTCTTTAATCCCGGAGAAATTAGACCGAACAAAGCTAGCTCAGGTATTGTAGCCGACAAGTTAACCAAGAAATACGCGAACGAAACAGCTGTTTACATTGATGTGGAACATGAGGTTTCTCAAAAATTAAGTCTCAATTATGGACTTAGAGTTAGTCATTTCAATAGATTGGGACAAGATGAATTTTATACTTATGAAAATGATAATCCCGTGTTTTTTGATCCATTTACCTTGGTTTACAGGGAAGCGAAACCAATCGACACCATAAACCCAGGTCGCAAGGGTAGTCTTAAACGCTATACCAATCTTGAGCCTAGATTGAGCATGGCCTACAGTTTTGACGATAATACCTCAATCAAGGCAAGTGTAACCAGATTATCACAGTACCTACATCTGCTATCAAATACAAGCTCTCCCACCCCACTGGATGTGTGGACGCCAAGCGGACCTTACGTGAAACCACAACTTCTTACCCAATATGCATTCGGATATTTTAAAAATATCATTAACGGTGATTTCGGTTTAGAAACTGAAGTATTTTACAAAGATATCGATAACCGTATAGACTACATTGACGGGGCAAATCTTATCGCAAACGATGCCATCGAACAAGTTATTTTAAACGGTGAGGCAAGGGCATATGGTCTAGAACTAATGCTGCGTAAAAATGAAGGGGATTTGACGGGTTGGCTATCTTATACGCTTTCAAAATCCGAACAACGAACAACGGGCAGAACATCAACAGTCGATAATGGGCGTTCCAATTTGGAATCAGGTATCAATTTTGGAAATTGGTATAACACTCCTTATGATAAAACGCATGATTTATCCCTGTATGGTAGTTACCAACTAAACGAAAAATGGCGTTTTAATTCAAATTTTATTTTTCAGACCGGTCAACCCACTAACTATCCTGTAGGGCAGTTTGAATTTGAAGGTATAGTAGTCCCCTTTTATGGACTTCGTAATCAAGAACGGCTACCGGCATATCATCGAATGGATATTTCAGCCAGTTTGACCCCTAAAAAAAATAAAAACAGAAAACTACAGGCAGAATGGGTATTCAGTATTTATAATCTTTATAATCGTATGAATGCGGCATCCATCAATTTTAGGCAGAATGAGGATACGGGAAGAAACGAAGCCGTTAAGACATCTATTTTTGGAATTGTCCCATCTGTCACCTATAACTTTAAATTTTAGGAAATGCGAAAAATAGTGTTATTCAGTATTATTCTCCCTTTTATGTTGGGATGTGAAGAGGTTATTGACGTTGATGTGCCCGAGGGCGAGACCAGGCTTATTGTCAATGGTGTTTTACGCGTCGATGAAACCCAAGAATTTGTGCCTGTTGAAATAAAGGTAACGGAGAGCAGTATCTTTTTTGAGGATAACCCGATCGCACGTATTCAAAGTGCCGTAATTTTTTATGGAACGCCAAATCCAGATGCTCCTGAAATTTTAGAGGACATGGGTGTATCCAATTTAACAGAACTTGATCCAGGGAGTGGTATTTGGGTTCCGGATCCTACTTTTGATAATGAGCAAAGAATCGGGGTTAGATTTATAGAAGAAGGCGATGTGTTTTTTTTGTTTTTAGAGTATAACAATAAACGGTATGCCGCTTCAACAACCTATGTGAAATCTGTTCCCATTGATACGATTGAACAAGGAAATGGTACGCTGTTCGGAGATGATGAAACTGAAATCGTAGTCACATTTACCGATCCACCAGATACACAAGATTACTATATTTTGGATTTTGGCTTCAACGAATTTTTGGCGATCGAGGATGAATTTGTTGATGGACAGGCATTCGAATTTTCATATTTCTATAACCAAGAATTTGAAAAGGGAACAGAATTAACCATAAAGATTCTTGGTGCCGATCAAAATTTCTTTAATTATATGGACTTGATCATAGAACAGACACAAAATACTGGAGGGGTGTTTCAAACACCGGTAGCAACGGTACGTGGTAACGTATTTGATGTGACGGGACTTGATAATAACGAGATTTTTGATAGTGTCGAACGACCCAATAATTTTGCATTAGGCTATTTCGCTGTTGTTGGAGAATTTCAAAAAAAATTAGTCATTGAATGAGGACCGATAAGGATTTACTTGTAAAAGGATTAAAACGATTAGGATTTACCGTGATATTAATGTTTACGGCACCTATAATACTTTGGCAAGCTTTTAAAAATGATGACAAACCTCTTTTTTGGCCCGTCTGTATCATAGGAATCGTTTTGGCTGCCTATGCTGTTTTTATGGGTTTCAAGGGCATCAAAACCATTGTAGATTCCGTTTTTGGCAAAAAAGCAAAGACCAACTGACTACCACCGCTAAAGAACGATGGGTTTAGATTACTAATAAAAGTAGGCTAAGCGGAGCAGTTCGACATATCGCGCTACGCTTTTTATTTGCGTTCAGCGTGTGGCGGTGGGCGAACAGCAATTCAAACTAAGGTCTTCCCCTAAAGACGAGAGATTTTCCGCCAAAATAATACATTAATTCTCCTGTATTCTAATGGCCTTCTTCCACTTGTTATAAAGCTGGTCGTAGTCATAATCCAATACCGTTGCCTGCGGTTCCAGTTTTCCTTGGGAAAAAGCACGCTGTAAAATATCCTCAATGAGATAATCCTCCTCAATTTGATCGGGATGGAATTCCTCTTTTATGCTTATTTTAAAAAACTTGGCCGTAGTATTATACCAAAAGGCACGCCAGCCATTTCTCAATTCTTTCACTAGATCAAAAGCAGTGGTACCTGTTTGCCTATAAATAAGTTTTACCAAGATCTGACCTTCCGTACGAGTTAGTTTTTTGAGCTCTTCAGAAAATTCTTCTTCGATATATCTATGTATCTCTCTCGTATACTTTCTACGTTTGCTTTTATTTTTAATACTCGCCAGGCTATCGTTCAATTCAACCAAACGTTCCGCGGCCAATTTGGCATAGGGGTAAACTTTGTGGGTCTTTCTACGTAAGATATAATACCTCAATTTTTCTTCATAGGATGAAAAATTCAACTTTCCAAATACATAGGCTTCCTCTAAGGCTATGGAGCTTTGCATTATAGAATCCCCAGCCACAATTATCATTTTTTCGGCCACGGAATCCAACACCTGTTCTTCTACTTGGCCATGACCGATAGCAAAAAAAGATAAGAGAATAATTAAAAGAAAATAATTGTATTGCATCAACATATCCTAAACAAAAGTCCTGCCAAAATTAACGATTATTAGAGAAGGTTATTATTAAAACAAGCCTAATATTGTTAAGTTTGTAGCTTAAATTAATTTTAATGGCTGATAAGAAAATAATTACCAAAAAGTCCCTAGACTTTTTTGAAAAATACCTGAACAATGCCGCTCCCACCGGATATGAATGGGAAGGACAAAAATTGTGGATGGATTATTTAAAGCCCTATGTGGATACCTTTATTACAGATACCTATGGTACTGCAGTTGGCGTTATTAATCCCGATGCCAAATATAAAGTAGTTATTGAAGGGCATTCCGATGAAATATCTTGGTACGTCAATTATATTACGGATAATGGGTTGATCTATGTAATCCGCAATGGTGGTAGTGACCATCAAATTGCAACGTCTAAATGGGTGAACATACATACCAAAAATGGAATCGTAAAAGGTGTTTTTGGATGGCCTGCCATCCATACCCGTAAAGGTGATGGTAAGGACGAACAGGCTCCAAAATTAGACAATATCTGTATCGATATAGGTGCGAAAGACAAAGAGGAAGTTGAAAAAATGGGGGTTCACGTAGGTTGTGTAATTACCTATCCTGATACCTTCCAGGTGTTAAACGGCGATAAATTTGTTTGCAGGGCAATAGATAATCGCGCAGGTGGATTCATGATTGCGGAAGTGGCACGACTTTTACATGAAAACAAGAAAAAATTACCTTTTGGGCTATATATTACCAATTCCGTTCAAGAGGAAATTGGTCTTCGTGGTGCTGAAATGATTACGCAGACTATTAAACCGAACATCGCCATTATTACCGATGTATGCCACGACACCACTACCCCAATGATCGAGAAGAAAACCCAAGGTCATACGGAAATAGGTGCCGGACCGGTCATTTCCTATGCTCCAGCAGTGCAAAATAAGCTTAGGGAACGTATCCTAGAAACTGCGGAAGCCAAAAAAATACCATTCCAACGCATGGCTGCCTCCAAGGCTACCGGAACGGATACCGATGCCTTTGCATACAGTAACGGTGGTGTTGCGTCTGCATTGATTTCATTGCCACTACGATACATGCACACCACTGTAGAAATGGTGCATAGGAACGATGTAGAAAATGTAATCCGGTTGATTTACGAAACCTTATTGAACATTAAGGAAGGGGAAACCTTCAGTTATTTCGATTAAAATTTTTAAAGAGGCCATTTAAAGGAAAAACTTTTGTCAGTTCGAGCGTCGTAAAATTTCGGGGAGAGAATGGTAATTCTGCATCTCGACTCCGCTCGATATGACAGTATTGTAAAGAAAACGTTTTAAACAGCCTCTTTTGCTTAGTCTATGGATGAACTTATAGATATTCTAACAATAGATGGAGCTCCCACCGGTAAGACCGCAATGAAATCGGAAGCGCACCGTAAAGGACTTTTTCATTCTACGGTGCATATCTGGTTCTATACCAAAAATGGCGAAATCCTCTTACAAAAACGCTCACAACAAAAGGATATTCATCCAAGTTTATGGGATGTATCCGTTGCCGGACATATTGGTGCGGGCGAAGCTAATTTAGCAGCGGCCATTCGTGAGGTACAAGAGGAAATAGGGTTGCGTATATGCGAAAAACAATTACTTAAAATCGGGGTATTTAAGTCGGTTCAAAAATATTCCGACCAACTCATTGATTGTGAATTTCATCATACTTATCTATCTGAATTAACGGTCCCGATAATACATCTGACAAAACAACCAAGTGAGGTTGATGAACTAATTTTACTTCCCGTTACCCAATTTCAACAGGATATAAAAACCCCAGAAATGGCAAATACATATGTGCCACATGATAAGAGATATTATACTACTATTTTACGGGAGATAAAAAAATTACTTTAACGTCGCTACAAAATCATCCACCTCGGAAAGCGTGTAGGTGGTTTGTTCGCCGCTATCCATTTGTTTGACAACAAATGAATTATTCTTTAATTCCTCGGTACCTAAAAGAATCACATAGGGTACGTTTCTGTTATTGGCATATTTGAACTGCTTTTGGATTTTTGCATCCGATGGATATAAATCGGCCATCACTCCATTCTTTCGAAGCACTGTTACAAGTTTTAAGGATGCCAAGGCCTCTTTATTTCCAAAGTTAAGGCAAAGTACATCCAGCGACTTATCGACTGACTCAGGGAATAGATTCATTTCATCCAAAACTAGATATATACGATCCAGTCCGAATGAGATTCCAACCCCGCTTACATCCTTTAGTCCAAATATACCGGTTAGGTCATCGTACCGACCGCCGCCACCAATAGAACCCATATCGACACCTTCTGGTGCAGCAACTTCCAAAATGGCCCCGGTATAATAATTTAAACCTCTTGCCAAGGTGACATCTATGGCTAATGTTACGGATTGTAATCCGATAGAGGAGATGGTTTCCATGATAAACCTTAGTTCTTCCAAACCTTTTTTACCCTCTTCAGAACCTTCCAATAAAGCTTCCAAGCGGTCCAATCGACCCACATTACTACCGTGTGGTTCAAAAAGTGGAGCAGCCTTTTCAATGGCAGTTTCCGAAATTCCTTTCGCGAGCATTTCTTTTTTAACGCCGTCCTCACCTATTTTATCCAATTTATCCAGCGCCACCGTAAAGTCTACCAACGACCGTTTGGCTCCGATGACTTCGGCAATACCGGCCAAAATCTTCCTGTTGTTCAATTTAATGGTAACGCCTTGAAGGTTTAAATCGCTGAAAACAGCATCGTATAATTGAATCAATTCAACTTCTTGAAGTAAGGAATCTGAACCTACTACATCTGCGTCACACTGGAAAAATTCCCTAAACCGACCTTTCTGTGGTCTATCTGCTCGCCAAACCGGCTGTATCTGATAACGTTTGAACGGGAAATCCAATTCATTTTGATGCATGACCACATAGCGCGCAAATGGAACGGTTAAGTCGTAACGAAGGGCTTTCTCCGTTATTTTTGGGGCTATAGTTGCAGATTTCTTTGAGCTATAGGTTACATCATCAACCTTGCTTATAAAATCGCCAGAGTTTAATATTTTAAAAATCAAGCGGTCCCCCTCTTCACCATATTTACCCAATAGCGTTTCAGAATTCTCGAATGAAGGGGTTTCTATTGGTTGAAAACCGTAGGTCTGAAAATTTCTTTTAATCGTATCGAATATATAGTTACGCTTTGCGATTTCATTTGGGGTAAAATCACGAGTTCCTTTAGGTATGGATGGTTTCTGTGCCATTAACGGTAAATTGTGTTGCAAATATAGTTCTCATAAGGTAAGGCTACAATACGTATACCTCATATACAATAACAGTTGTTCTATTTTGTTACGATTACCTTCTCGAACCATTGGTATAATTCCCCTTTTGTAATCACTGCGCCTTGTTGAAGGAGCAAGAATTTATCCACATTTTTATCGTCCGTATAAGCTTTGGAAGCCGTTAAATATTCCACAAAATCCGATTGCCAATTCTTTTTAAACCAATCGAACCCAACTTGGGTGGTTAAATCGACATCCGGGTTCATAAGTTTAACCGATATAAGCTTCATCTCCTTATCGGTCAAGTGAAACAAATGCATTTGATTATCTGAAATATTTTCCAAATAAGAAACTTTGGACAAAACACCTTCCCAAATCAAATCGCTGAAAACGTCCAATTCCTCCTCTGCTACTTTGGGTTTCTCCTTCTTAATAGTATCCCACTCATCTCCTGTGATAGATTGTGTAGCCAAAAAATTAATGAATTCTGGATGTAGTTCTTCTAATTGTTCTTTTGTAAGCCTTGTATATTTCACCTGTTGCTATTTATTTGTTTTTAAAAGTCAGACCCGCCTGCCGTTAAACAATTGCAATTCGAAAATGAACGTTTTATTCGGTGGTCTGAAGAATTACGACATATTTCATTACAAATCAAAAAAAAGCCCTCCAGTATACTGAAAGGCCTATGTATAAAATAATTTAAAAATTACTTCTGCTCTGCAATTACTTCAAAACCGAAATCAACTACAACCTCACGGTGTAATCTAATCTGTGCATTATAAGGTCCGGTTCTTTTAACTGCACCACCTTGAATGCTAATAAATTTCTTATCTATTTCATGACCTTCCTTAGCCAAAGCATCGGCCAAATCACCATTGGTGACAGAACCGAACAATTTATCGGCAGTTCCTGTCTTAGCGGTA
>JBBSKR010000021.1:0-26252 GCA_038256135.1 Flavobacteriales bacterium
AATCACTAAAGATCGGTTACTACCATCCTTCAAATGAAATCCTTTGTTGATGGTGGTATTTCCATTTTTGGTTTGTACCACTTGTAGGCTGGTGGGTAACTTTACCGTAGAAGAATTGCCTTTTATGTACACATCGGTGGCTACTTTAGGGAGTTGAAGGTTTAACTCGCCATTTTTTAGACTGATATCCAATTCCTCAAAATTTGATCCAACCTCCAAAATATGCAAAGCACCAAAACTATTTTTTACAAATGCCTTTTTGAGAAGTTTATCAATAGTGACATCAGAGGAAGTGGATTGTAATTGTAACTGAACCACCTCCGCCAACGAAACTTTATTGGAATAGGTTGTTCTTAACTGACCATAATTCCATTTTTGAACTTTAACCGGAGTGTAGGATGCGGATATATTGGTATCCAATCCCTCTATAGTGGCTGCCCAAAGGCTTGAATGCGAAAGATTCGCATTCAAGTTTTTGGTATTTTCAGCCAGTTTTACCTCCCCATGACGTACATCCATTTTTATACGGGTAGACTTAGGTAGCTTAATTTTAATGGTCTTCTTTATTTTATAATTCCTTTGTTCTCCATCTGTTGATAAATAGAAAATATTTGGCGCATTGTTCAAACTGTCTCGATGCATAAAAAATAATTCCCGCTGCGCGTCCTTTTCAGCTAGACGTTGTGCAAGTTTCTCTTCCCGCTCCCCCATTCGCTGCTGCATTTTCTGGGCACGCTCTTCCAGGTTCTTAATACGCTGTTCTTCCTGTTGTTCCATCCGCTTTTCCATTTCCTCAGCTTGTTCATCCATTCTGAAAGCCCATTCTTCCAAACGCTTCTGATGTTCCTTATCAAAACTCTTTTCAAAATTCTTCTGCCATTTTTTCATGTATTTCACCCCATCTTTTTGGTAGGCCTTATAGTCAAATGCAAATGCTTTTGTTAGGGGAAGCGGTGGCATTTCAGGAAATGGCGCTATTTGTGGAACATTTACCACAAAGGGTGCAATCTCCGGAATTTCAATACGCATTTCACTAAAATCAAAATTGAAAATGGAATCCTTTTTCGTAAATAACCTATTGTTCATTGATCTGGATGATACGCTAACCTTTTTACTATTCCCCAATATTTCAATTGGGATGTTTTTAAAGTATGTATCCGCCTCCTCTTCTGTAGCTCCTTCCAAAGTTATGGTGGCCGTTATGGCCACTTCCCCCTTATCCCATGTTTCAAATTCAATATCCGCGTAACTGGTGTTGATTTCCAACACTGCATCTTCCCCTACTATAAAGCGTTCTTGATAGATTTTGCTTTCCTTCTGTCCGAAAAGGCCTCCGGTTACTAAAAACACTAATGCAATGATGAGTTGCTTAGATACTATTTTCTTTGATCTGTTCATTTTTTGATAATTTTAAATCGTTCAACTTCTTTTTTAACTTCTGTAATAATTGTAATCGCAATTGTAAATTCTCGATAAGGGCAGTTATGGTTTGGTCATTCGGACCCAATTCCTTTAACTCCTCGTTTAAGGCGTTATATTCCCCGTTCAAATTGTTGAGCTGTTCCATAAAACTGTCCACCAAATCCTTTGTGTCGGGGGAAAGCTCCAATTTTGACAATTCCATATTTATATTGGCAACATAATAATTTTCCACCTTTTTAAGATCCGGTGATAGGTCGCCAAAGGAGAATTCCGTTTGCTCTTCATCAACCAAATCTCTTTCTACCACGGTAGTTTCAAGGTTCGTATCCCTATTCGAATACCGATATCCCAACCCAATACTCAATAAAACCAAAATAGTTGCCACGATTCTAAGCCATATATTGGATGTCTTTTTATCCTTTGGCAAAGAGTGCTCCAGTTTGTTCATAAAACGCTCCTCATGCCCATTCTTGAGCTCAAATTGGTCCTGCTCCCTTTGTTTCTTGAACATTTCCCTAAGATCCTGTTCCATATCTTTTTTCCTTTAAAAGTTCCTTTAATTGTCCCTTACCCCGCAATAATCGCGTTCTGCAGGCAGATTCCGATATATTCAAAATTTGGGAGATTTCTTGATGGTCATACCCCTCCAGCAGGTACATGAGTACCACATACCTATATTTACTTCCTAATTCTTCAATGGCGTTCCTCACCTGTGCTATACTTATTAATGCCGGTACATTCCAGTTATCATCATCCACCACCTGCATATATCGTTCATCCAAGGAAACTAATTTTTTCTTTTTGGATTTTAAAAAATCGATGCTTTTGTTGATGACGATCCGCTTTAACCAAGCTCCGAAGGTTACATCGCCCTTAAATTGATGAATCTTCTGAAACGCCTTGATAAACGATTCCTGCAATACATCTTCAGCATCATCTGCATTTTTTACGAATCGCATGGCAACAATATACATTCCATCACAGTATTTCCTGTACAGCTTTAGCTGTGCAGATCGGTCATTCGCCTTACATTTTTCTAAGACATCGCTTTGAAACATCGGTTGTTATAATAGGTTTCAGGTTGTTATTATATAAAGGACGATAGAAAAAAAAGGATGTTGCAAAAATCTTTATTTTTACAGCTACTTTTTAACACATCCATTTGAAACAAGTTACGATATCCAACAAGTTTATGACCTTAATGGTGCTAGATTATGGCGCCACGATTCAAAAACTCCTGTTGAAAGGAAAGGACGGTAAGTATACCAACGTCGTCGTGGGCTACAATCATCCCAGCAGGTATCGCTTGGATGAAAATATACTCGGAGCGAGTGTTGGTCGCTATGCAGGACGTATCTCAAAAGGAGGTTTTGAACTGGATAGGGAAAAGTTTTTACTTTATCAAGAAGAAGGTGTTCATCTACATGGTGGTAAGGAAGGATTTCACCAAAAATACTGGCATTTTGAGGAAGTTAACCAAAATGAAAATCCGCATATAAAGCTATCCTATAAAAGCAAGCATTTGGAAGAAGGGTATCCCGGTAATCTTACGGTAAATGTTACGTATACGCTCATGAGCAATGCCCTGCAGATCGTATATGAAGGGGTTACGGACAGAAGTACGGTCATCAACCTCACCAACCATACCTATTTTAAACTTGATTCCAAACCGTATATAGATGATTGTGAATTACAACTGAATTGTCCATATAGATTGGAAACCGATGAAAAATTACTGCCCACAGGAGATATCATTCCCGTAAGAAAGTCCGATTTTGATTTTTTACTGCCAAGAGAAATTGGGTTGATACGCTTGGATACCGTATTCATTAAAGATACTGGAAGTGAAAAAGTGGGTGAACTCCGCTCCAACGCATCCGGTATTTCTATGAAAGTATATTCGAATCAACCTGCAGTAACCATATACACACCTCCTGATTTTCCAGGAATTTGTTTTGAGAATCAAAATTACCCGGATGCTCCCAACCAAAAAGATTTTCCCAATAGTATCCTAAGACCTGGTGAAATCTACAACAACATTTCTATATTTAATTTTGACACCCTTTCTTAAATAAATGACAATCCCTTAGGCTGCGGCAAATGAAGTTGTTAAAAAGATTACTCATTGGTTTACTCGTTTTGGCCGCTCTTATCTATTTTGTCGCAATTCCCTATTTGCATAAGGAGACAAAAAAATTCAGTCCGGCAAGAACCGCTACAATGGATTTTGGTGGAAGCAATCTGGAAGTTGACTATTCCAGTCCCACAAAAAAAGATAGGGTTGTATTTGGAAATTTAGTGCCCTATGGTGAAGTATGGCGAACAGGAGCCAATGAACCTACCACGTTTTCCAATAGTAACAAAATAATGATTATTGATAAAATGCTTCCTGCTGGAACCTATTCTTTGTGGACGATCCCAAATAAAGAAAGTTGGAAAATTATTTTCAACACAGAAGTACCCAGCTGGGGCGTTACCCGCGTCAATGGGAACCAAACGACGCGTGAAGCACATCATGATTATCTAACCGTTGAAATACCCATTGTACGCCTCGAGGAACCAATTGAGGAATTTTCAATTAGTTTTGAGAAAGTAGTGCAAAATAAAAAAACACAGCATTACCTAACTTTGTCTTGGGACACGACTAAGATCATGGTTCCGATCAACAAATAGCGGTAGTAGCCAGCGTTATAAAATAACTGAATCGATACCTATGAATCTAGCCAACCTTTCCAAAGCCGAATTGATCGAAGGTATTTTATCGAATAATGTTGCGGTAGTTAGCAAGGCAATTACGCTCATTGAAAGCACAAAACCGGAACACCATAAAATTGCCAATGAGATTATAGGGAGCTGTCTCAAAAAAGAGACCGATACCGTTAGAATTGGAATTACAGGAGTCCCTGGTGCCGGTAAAAGCACCTTTATAGAGCAGTTTGGCAAGATGCTGACCCCAATGGGCAAAAAGGTGGCCGTATTAACCATTGATCCATCCAGTAGTAAAACGAAAGGAAGCATTTTAGGCGATAAAACACGCATGCAAGAATTGGTCAAAGATCCAAATGCATACATTAGGCCATCACCTTCCGGAAATTCGCTTGGGGGGGTCACCCGAAAAACCAGGGAAAGTATCATCGTTCTTGAAGCAGCTGGATACGATATCATCATTATTGAAACTATTGGTGTAGGCCAAAGTGAAATTGCTGTCCATAGTATGGTAGATTTCTTTTTACTTCTCAAACTGGCGGGAGCCGGTGATGAATTGCAAGGCATAAAACGGGGTATCATTGAAATGGCAGATTCCATTGTCATCAATAAGGCCGATGGTAAAAACATCCAAAACGCAAAACTGGCACAAATGGAGTTCAAGAGGGCCTTGCATATGTTTCCACCCAAAGCCAATGGATGGACACCCAAGGTGTTAACGTGTTCCGCTCTAGAGAATAAAGGCCTGGATGCCGTTTGGCAATTAATTTCCAAGTATTGTGAAACCATGAAAAAGTCAGGCTATTTTAAAAGTAACCGGCAAACACAGAATGAAAATTGGCTGATACAGTATTTGGAACAAGAACTATTGTCCGAATTTTATCGAAACCCAAAAACGCTAAAATTACTTCCTATGTTAAAGGATGCTGTTTTCAAGGGGGATACCTCTCCATTTTCGGCTGCTGAAAAACTATTGGAACAGTACAGAAAAGCTAGTTTCGATCAATAGTCCATTTACTCACTTCCCTTTTTCTTACGGATAAAAAACATAACTTTGTCGCTATTCCTAAAAAGCAACCCAATGCAGCCTGTTACCACCGCCTTACTTTCGCTTGTTGTGCCTTTATACAACGAAGAGGATAATGTGACATTGTTGACACAGAAAATCCATGAAAGTTTGATAGGCTATAACTACCAAATCATATATATAGATGATTTTTCAAAGGATGATACCAAAAAGGTGGTTAAGGAATTAAAGGATGACAAAATACATCTGATAGAATTGAAAAAAAATTACGGTCAAAGTCTGGCCTTGGCAGCAGGTTTGGATTATGCTGAGGGAGAATACATCATTACAATGGATGGAGACCTACAAAATGACCCTTCCGATATCCCAGAAATGCTTACGTATGCCGTAAGTGAAGAATATGATGTAGTAACTGGAATCCGTCAAAAAAGAAAAGATTCCCTCGTAAAAAAGATACCTTCTAAAATTGCCAATTTTCTGGTGAGGCGAATAACCAAACTAGATATAAAGGACAACGGATGCGCTTTGAAAGTATTTACACGTGATATTGCCAAGGACATGAACCTTTATGGTGAAATGCACCGATTCATTACGCTTTTGGCACATTTGGAAGGCGGACAGATCAAACAGGTACCCGTAAAACATCATGCCCGACATGCTGGGGTTTCCAAATACGGCTTGGAGCGCGTTTTCAAGGTGGTAGCGGATATGATGCTGTTGCTCTTTATCCGTAAATATTTTCAGCGTCCCATCCACCTATTCGGCATTTTTGGTTTTTTATTGATTCTGTTAGGCGTCATCATAAATCTATACCTCTTGGTCGTGAAACTAGGTTTTGGGGAAGATATAGGTACAAGGCCGTTATTAATGTTCGGGATGATGTTTATTCTTGCGGGGATTCAATTGTTCACTATAGGTATTGTTATGGAATTATTGATACGTACCTACTATGAATCACAGAAGAAAAGACCGTACCGCATTAAAAAAGTAAGTATAGGTGGCCAAATTAAATAAAAAAGTAGCCACTGGATTAAAAGTACTGATCAGCGCGGTTTTGGTCTATTTTATACTTACCAAAATTAATCTAGGGGAAATAACCGATATCCTATCCACCAGCAATCTGCTCTATCTGTCCATCGCAGGTCTCTTCTTTGCACTTTCCAAGGTCATTTCCGCCGTACGTTTAAATTTATATTTCCATCTGCTCCATATCCCGCTTACCCACAAAAGCAACCTGAAACTCTATCTTCTAGGTATGTTCTATAACCTTTTCCTCCCAGGGGGTATTGGTGGGGATGCCTATAAAGCATATATCCTTAAAAAGACATTCGAGGTAAGGACTAAAAAAATTGTAAGTGTTTTGGTATTGGACCGTCTTGGAGGGCTGCTATTACTTTTTATTTACGCCTGTGCTTTGGTCACTATTTTAGATTTGGACCTACTTAATGGTTATCGATGGATTTTCGTAGTAGCCATACCGTTAGCCATAGCTGTATTTTGGTTATTGAACAAAAAATTCTTTCCATTTGTGATGCGTGTTTTTTGGAAAACCATTGTACTCTCGGCATTGGTTCAATTGGCTCAGCTAGTCTGCCTTTTGTTTATTTTATTCGCATTGAATATCGAATTGAATCATATTGCGTATCTCGTCATCTTTCTCGTTTCATCCATCGTAGCGGTTGTTCCTTTGACAGTAGGCGGTATTGGTAGCCGAGAAGTCACCTTTTTCTATGGCGCCAAACTGTTGGGCCTAGATCAGAATATTTCGGTCGGAGTCAGTATTTTATTCTTCTTGATTACCGCAGTAATTTCATTGACCGGTATCGTTTATCATTTCAAAAAGATTAAACTGGAAGTATTGAAAACGCCAACAGCATCTACCTGATTTTGTTTGAAATAATTTTAATACAGGTGAAGTAGGTACATTTTTCGAGTAACTTTTTTTCGCGTATTAGGATTTAAAAATTTTCCTTGAAGTCGGGTTATCCTAAACTGATCAACAGCTATTTGGCTATCCCAATCAAAACCGTCCTTCCGCAGCATATTCATCTCCTCATCATTGACGTATACCCAAACATCCTTTTTAAATTTAAGTTTTTTCGGAGTCGTAATTTGTACAGGATACTCATTATAAAAATCTAGGGCCCAACTGTAATCCGTGCCTACTTTATAAATGTTGTCTACCGGGATATCACGCTGTTTAATTATTTTGGACATGGTGGAACCTCCTTGGTATTCCAATAGATTGGGGTAAAAGTGCAGGTTCAATACTGCATTCAAGAGTAAGGATGCACAGACGGAAATGGTAATCAACCGCGGGTATCGACCCTCTTGTTTCAAGGCATAATATACTATGATAACTGCTGCTGCAGCTAAGGAGAAATAGGCCATGATACTCTTTAGCTTAAAGACATAGAAACAAATTAGAGCCGAGGCAATGAAAACCACTCCTAGGATAAAGTACTGACCACGCAATAACAGTTGGATGGTACGTTTTTTGTCAAGTAGGTACAAATCATGCAGATAGGAAGCCATAAGTACGGCAAATAGAGGAATGGTAATATTCAAGTAGTGCGGTAACTTAAATTGTGCAAAACTGATAATGGCAAAAATCAAGGTTATTCCACCTAAGGTTAAAAATTCAAGTTTTGGGTTATACTTGAATCCTATTTTAAAAAAATTTTTGGCCCTACACCAAAAAGCGGTTATACCGAGTACTGTCCATGGAAGAAACACCCACAAGAAAGTGTGGAAGAAGAAAAAAAAATCGCTGCTATTCTTCCCGATTCCCTCTCCGCTCAATCGCTCGAAACTTTGTTCCCAAAAAATAAAAAAGATACCACTGCGATTGTTACTTCCGCGGATTACCTTTTCGGGATGCATATCAAACTGTTCATAATAGGCATACAACATCGGGCTGATGGTCAGACCAAAAATCAGTAGCGCCAATAGTATTTTCCAACTTAAAAAAGCCTTCCATTTTATAGTATATAGAAGGTGGCACAATACAGGCAGTCCAATAACCAACAATGCAATCTGCCCTTTCGTTGAAAAAGCAATTCCGGCGGCAAAGGCACCGAGGACGATGGCGCTTACACTTCCCTTTTCTATATACTTTGTCAGTTGCCAAATGGCCAAAATGCTAAAACCGGTCAATACTGCATCCGTTCTTACATCAATGGCTCCCAAAACTATGGTCTGGGCGGTCATGAATACCAATGCGGCAAGCTTACCAACATGTTTATTGTACAATAGGTTTCCTAGACCATAACAGCTATACGCCGCTAATAGGGTGGCTAGGATACCTGGGATTCGATAGGCCCAATCATGAATTCCGAATATTTTATAGGATAAAGCGGCCAACCAATAGTGCATATGGGGCTTGTCCAAATACTCCTCAGGACCCTTGAAAAGACTAAGAAAATCATTCTCTTGGACCATCCGCATGGCCATCACCGCGAACTGAGCGGAATCGTTTTCAAATAAGGTTGCAAACATCCCTGCGATGTAGACCAAGAAAACCAAAGCGATTAAAAACCAATACCTTAGATTGGATATCATAGGGAAAATTTGCGAAGTGCAAATATAAATAACTTTACAAATAACCAGCCGAACAAAGAGCCTAATACCGCTCCTGAAATTATATCAAGTGGAAAATGTACTCCAATATAAACACGACTAAAGGCTACTAGCGCCGCCCAAAACACCAAAAAAACACCTATCCCCCTGAGGCTCGATTTCAAAATAGAACCAAAAAAAACAGCTACGGCAAATGAATTGGTCGCATGGGCCGAAATATAACCATACTGCCCCCCACAATAGCTTTTGACCAATCGCATTACCGTTGAAATCTCGGGATCATGACAAGGCCTTAGGCGTGCTACCCCGTATTTAAAGAAATTGCTCAATTGGTCGGTTGCAGTAATAAGCAAAGCAACAGTCACCAACAAAATCAAGGTTCTTTTCAGTCCAAACTTTTGGTAGCTTAGAACAAGTAATAAAATATACAGGGGCAAGGCACTCAACTTATGGGAAATGAACAGGAAAAAAGTATCCCATTGCGGACTTCCCAATCCATTGAGGTATAAAAAGAATTCTTTATCTAACTGTAAAAGCTCTTGAAGCATAGTACCTAATCTTCATATCTAGATATTTCCCGATCATAAAAAGCTGTAGCTGCATCTATTAAATTTTCCGTCTCGTCCTCCAGTTCTTTTTCATCTTCCTTTGAAAACTCTTCAAGCCATTCGACCTCATCATTTTCAAGATTTATAACAAATCTTGGAAACTCGGTGTGGATAACAAATATGGCAGTGGGATAATCTGTGTTGTCCCCTAATAGAAATTTTGGAAATTCCATAAGCAAAGTACTCTAACGTTTGAATCTATTTACGGCATCGACGGAACAACTCCCGTTAACCTACAATCAGTTTTTTTGTCAAATAATTAAATCGAAGATACAACATAATGGCAGATGCCGTTAGACCGGTCAGCAAACCGATCCATATTCCCGAGCTTTCCAAATCAGTATAAAGACCCAAATAGAAACTAATAGGGAATCCTATGAGCCAATAGGCAACAAAGGTTATCATTGTTGGTATCCTCACGTCCTGTAAACCCCGCAAAGCGCCTAAGACCACTACTTGAACCCCATCCGATATCTGAAAAAATGCCGCTACTAACAAAAGTTCTGCAGCAATCACCAAAACTTCCGTATTATCAGTAAAATTGGCCATGTCGCCCACATCTAAATATAAGGAAGGGAACCAATGTCTACCCAAGAGAAAAAGAATCGCAAATAAAATTTCCAATAAAAAGGTCAGCAAGAAGATGGACTGTGCGATACGCCTCAATTCCGTGAAATTTTGTAACCCCTTTTGATTGCCTACCCGTATCATTGCCGCTACTCCCAGACCGATACCAAACATATAGGTCATGCTGCTTAAATTCAAGGCAATTTGATTTGCTGCCTGATGGTTCTTTCCTAAAACCCCGCTTAACCATACGGCAGATGTGAAAATAGCAACCTCAAAAAACATCTGTAAAGAAGACGGAAAACCTAATTCGACAATTTTCTTCATTACTTTTTGTTCAATTTTCGCAAATTTGAACCCTGTAACATAATACCTAAATTTTTCCTTTTTCTTTAAGATATACCAAAGGTATAAGACCATTATGAAACGAGAGGCCAACGTGCCGATAGCGGCCCCAACAATACCCAATTCTGGAAACCCGAACGTGCCGAATATCAATAAATAGTTCAGCACAATATTGACCACATTGGCAATAATAGTAGCATACATGGGATATTTAGTCTGCGATAGTCCCTCAGAAAATTGTTTGAAAGCCTGAAAGACAATTAATGGAACCAAGGAAAAAGCTACTAAATCTAAATAAGGCATGGCCAAGGCGACTACCTCTTCAGGTTGGTTCATGATATGCATGATAGGTTTGGCCAATAAAATTAGTGCAAATAAGAACAAACCCAATCCGGTACATAAGACCAGTCCATGTTTTAAGGCACTTTTTGCATCTGTTTTATTTCCAGCACCATCTGCCTCAGCGACCAAAGGCGTTATGGCGGTCGAAAAACCGATACCCAAAGACATCGCAACAAATACAAAGCTATTGCCTAGAGATACTGCCGCTAATTCGGCCGTACCTAGTTGACCAACCATGATATTATCAGCCAACTGTACAAAAGTATGCCCCAACATTCCAAGAATTACTGGAACGGAGAGTTTAATATTGTAACTAAATTCTTTGGTGTATTTTTTGAACAAACCGTATTGTAAAATTTTGGCAAAGGTACTTCTTAATAGCTAATTTTAAATAAGGGATAACCACCCTTAAATAAAATCACTAAGAATTATTATATCCTAAATTATAGCTGTTCAGAGGCAATTTTGTTGTAGATTACCTAATGCTTCCCTTTTAGTTGGCACCGCTAATACTATCCTTTGGATTTACGGAGAATAAATTAAATTTTATAAAAAACAGTGTTAAATTTGGGGATGCTCTTAAAAAATTAAGGACACTTTAAGTGAAAACATTAAATTCAACCAAGTCAACATTATTAAAGTTTCCAGCGGTCTTAAAATGGCCCACTATAATCCAATGAATATGGACAGGCACTTTTCGAATTTGATTGGAAATTTAATCAAATATAGGTCGCAAGAACGGCTATCAATTCTTGGAATAAAAAATAATGTGGTAAAAGGAAAATCGGTTACGTATTTTCCGATAATGGTTTGGGTATTGATCTTAAAAAACAGAGAGAGAAACTTTTTGGTTTGGGAAAAACCTTTTACAAGCAATAAGAAACTAAAGGGTTGGCCCTTTTTTGAAACAGACGTAATTTGAAGTTATGGGAAGCACTATTTTACCGAAATCTACCTTAATATTGGAACAACCTTTACAATGACCCCTTAGCTAATGAAAAATAAAATAAAAATGAAAGAAGAACTGTTGATTTGGAACATAGATGATGATGATATTTCCAAATTTGTCATGAAAAGAAATCTTAGGCAACTATCCGTTCTAAACGTGATTGATTTTTCAGGTTCATCCGAACCGCTCGAAATATTGTCTTCAAATTATAACAATCCGGAATTAGTACCCGACATCATATTCTTGGACCTTAATATGCCCATAATAAATGGGTTTCAATTTTTGGAAGACTTTCAAAAAATAAATGAAAAAATAGAAAAAAGCATACAGATTTTCATGGTATCGTCTTCCTTGAATTCCAACGATGTTGATCGTGCCAAATCCATACCCGAAGTATCCGACTATTTTGTTAAACCGATAGAACTGAAAGACTTAAGATTGCTTATAGAAAATATGGACAAGAAAGATAATCAAGTTTGATCCATTGTTTTTGCCTCATTCCAAAAAACATCCATTTCGGCCAGTGTCATATCCTTTAACGTCTTACCTAATTGTGCAGCTTGGTTTTCCAAATATTGAAAGCGTTTGGTAAACTTTTTGTTAGTGCGTTCCAGTGCGTTTTCTGGGTTTACGTCCAAAAACCTTGCGTAATTGATCATTGAAAAAAGTACATCCCCGAATTCGGATTCGATTCTTTCCGGATCTCCGGATTTCAATTCTTCCTGTAATTCGTTTAGTTCTTCCTGTACTTTTTCAAAAACCTGTTCTGGCCTTTCCCAATCAAATCCAACACCAGCAACTTTGTCCTGTATTCTATTGGCCTTTACCAAAGCTGGCAAACTTTTTGGAACACCTTCCAACACACTCTTTTTACCTTCCTTTAATTTTATCTGTTCCCAATTCTGCTTTACCTCTTCCGCATTGGCCACTTTTACATCGCCATAAATATGTGGGTGTCTATGAATCAATTTATCGCAAATTGCATTGGCAACATCGGCAATATCAAAATCCCCAGTTTCCGAACCAATTTTTGCATAAAAAACAATGTGAAGAAGTACATCACCAAGTTCCATTTTAACTTCATTGAGGTCATCGTCCAAAATGGCATCCCCTAGCTCATAAGTCTCTTCAATGGTCAGATGTCTTAGGGTCTGCATAGTCTGTTTTTTGTCCCAAGGGCATTGTTCCCGTAACTCGTCCATTATAGTCAACAACCTATCAAATGCTTTCAATTGTTCCGCCCTGTTATTCATGAATCATGATTTATACAAAAATACGGATCATGGCTAGGATCAGCTAAAATTCGCATTAAGATTTTGTATATTTAGAAAACTCAAGAAAAGACCCATATGCAACACTTCATAAATAGCTATACTCATCTAGTTTTGTATATTTTTTTAACTTCAGTTCTTTTTGCTCAAGATGAACAGACAGAAAAGCAACTTGAAAGTAATCTAGAGGTGATAGACATTAACACCTTGGAACGTAAGGTGATTTTCAACACCACAAGTCATATTGAAGCCCCTAATTGGTCACCTGACGGAAAATATCTCATTTATAATAGCCAAGGTTTACTTTACAAATTTATGCTCGGTGAAAAGGAACCCAAACAAATACCCACTGGTTTTGCGCGTAAAATAAATAATGATCATGGCATTTCACCGGATGGAAATAATCTAGTCATTAGTGATCAAACTGAAACAGGATCTTCCTTAATCTATACCTTACCCATTGATGGGGGAATCCCAAAAAAAATAACACCTTTAGGGCCATCCTATTGGCATGGGTGGTCGCCAGATGGTGCAACTTTGGCCTATTGCGCGGAGCGAAATGGAAATTATGATATCTATAGCATACCCGTTGATGGGGGTGAAGAAAAAAGACTGACTCAGGCAGAAGGACTGGACGACGGGCCAGATTATAGTCCGGATGGCACTACCATCTATTTTAATTCCGAGAGAACGGGAACCATGCAAATATGGAGTATGGGCGCAAATGGTGAAAATCAAAAACAACTTACCACCGATACGTATAACGATTGGTTTCCACATCCATCACCAGATGGTAAATATTTGGTTTTTATCACTTTCAATACCGATGTGCCTTCTGGATCACATCCACCAAACAAAGAGGTTAGATTGCGCCTCATGAATCTTAAAACGAAAGAAATTAAAACAATAGCTCATCTTTTTGGGGGTCAGGGAACTATAAACGTACCCTCTTGGTCCCCAGACTCCACTCAGATTGCCTTTGTCAGCTATCAGTTAAAATAATAAAACCAACCAATGAATACACGAAGAGATTTTATGAAACAGTCTGGCCTAATTGGTGCCGCAACCCTATTGATGCCTCAATTCAGTTGTGCCTCCACAAAAAAACAAGCCTACGGGGTACAACTTTATTCCTTTAGGGATAGTATGATCAAAAATCCGATAAAAACGTTGGAAACCATTGCCGGACTAGGCTTTAAGGAGATAGAAAGTGCGGGTTCCACCAAAGGATATTATTATGGCCTAACACCTTCAAAAATGGGAGAAACCTGTAAGGAATTGGGAATGAAACTTACCAGCGGACATGTTCATTTAGATACCGAATTTGAGCAGACAATGGCTGATGCCGTTGCTTCCGGGCAGGAATATGTTATTTGTTCTTCTATGCCTTCGGATGGACAAACAGTTGATAACTATAAACAAGTTGCGGAACAATTTAATACTGCCGGGGAAGCTTGTAAAAAACTAGGACTCAAATTTGGATACCACAATCACGAATATGAATTCGAATCGGAAAACGGACAAGTGTTGTATGACGTGCTCATGGACAATACCCAAGAAGATTTGGTGCACATGGAATTGGACTTAGGTTGGGTATTTGTGGCCGGAAAGGACCCTCTAAACTACTTCAACAAATATCCTGGGAGATTCCCACTTTGGCATCTAAAGGATATGAATATGACCAAAAAGGAAAGTACGGAATTTGGCAAAGGCGGCCTAGATATTGCGCTAATGCTAAAAAATAAAGAACTTTCTGGTGTAAAACATATTTATATAGAACAGGAAGAATATGCCAGTACACCTGTTGAGAGTATGGAATATAATATGAACTATTTGAATACTATTTAGCACCTCATGAAAAATCGCATCAACCAATCTATCGTACTTTTATTTGGCTTTTCCATCTTTTCATGTACTTCTCAATCGAATAATTTAATAGCCGAGGGGGCCGAATTAATTCAAGTTTCAGATGGGTTTAGTTTTACCGAAGGCCCTGCATCCGATAAAAACGGAAATGTATTCTTTACAGATCAGCCGAATGACAAAATCATGAAGTGGAATGCTTCCAATAATTCACTAAGTACATTTAAAGAACCAGCGGGTAGGGCCAACGGTCTCTATTTTGACAAAAATGGTTCACTTTTGGCTGCTGCCGACGAAAAAAATGAACTTTGGAAAATTGAGCAAAATGGAACTGTGGATACGTTAATCACCGATTTTGAAGGTAAAAAATTAAATGGCCCCAATGACCTTTGGGTGGATTTGAAAGGGGGTATTTATTTTACGGATCCCTATTATCAAAGACCCTATTGGGAACGCACTGCTCCAGAAATTTTGGAAAAGCGGGTGTATTACATTTCTCCCGATACGAGAAAAGTCAAAATTGTAACCAAAGAGCTTGTGCAACCCAACGGTATCATTGGAACACCGGATGGCAAAATGCTTTATATCGCGGATATTGGTGATCAAAAAACGTATTCCTATTCCATTAATGAAGATGGCACCCTTACCGACAAAAAGCTTTTTACTGAAATGGGATCAGACGGGATGACCTTGGACAACAGAGGCAATGTGTATCTTACTGGAGATGGAGTGACCGTATTTAATGCCAAAGGGGGGAAAATAGTACATATTCCTATTGATAAAAAATGGACCGCAAATGTCACTTTTGGAGGTGTTGATCAGAACATACTATTTATCACTGCAATGGACGCAATTTATACCCTGCAAATGAATGTTCATGGAGTTCGATACTAGAATTCAGGTTAAAAATAACCTCCATATTATTGTTTTTCAAATTTACGATTCAAGATTCCTGGTAAATCCTCATTGATGTTCTCCACCAACATAGAATTTGTAAAACTGAAGGATGAAAAAACTGTAGAATTTAAATTGAGTATATTATTTTGAAAAGACCAAGTACCTACATAGTCTTGTGACTCCCCACAAAAAACAGGGTAAAAATCACCGGTAACCGTAGTAATATTCAGATCCGTTAAGGTCATGTTCCAACTACCATCTGCGCTAACGGCCAAAGTGCCATTTAAACAGGAAAGTTCATCCACCATATTTATCGAAAATGTTCCGTCCTCGTTTGGATCTTGGGCAATGCTCACATTTACCTCGGTAAGGGTATAAGTTCCTACTACTAAAGGATTTTCATCTAGGTCCCCGTCACTATCATCTGAAGAACAAGCTCCCAAAAAAATAGAAAGACCAACAGCAATTACATATTTAAAGTTTCTCATGGCATTTTTTATAAAATTCAATTTTTCTTAATATAGGAAAATGTATCCTTTTTATTTGTTAAATATTGATCCGGAAAATTAGTTTATTTTACCAGATCGATCATACGGGTATATTTGACAATAAAACTATTATTCAATAAGCTACCCTCTTGCAGATTGTAATTATATACAACGAATAACCCCGTATTGGCACGTTCCAACCAGCCAAATCGAATATTGGCGGCCCATAGTTCGTCTGATGTATTGTGCTGTATCAAACCTTGAAGGTACACATTGGGCTTAAAAGAATAGGATAGTTGGGTCCTTAGAATATTTGCGGTAAAATCACCCCCTGGTAATTGAAAGTTATTATAGAGAAACGTCACTTCAGAATTGAACCTATCCCCTATTCGCCAATTGCCGGATATACTTTCAATATAGCGTGTTCCTCCAAAAGAGCCTCCTATAACGGAGCGTAGATTGAGGGAAAGTGGCTTACTCCTATTCGTGAAAAACACGATTTGAGATTCTATATGATCATAATTTCCAGGTTGTACGATGACACCATCACCACGTGATATATCAAAAGCATCGATCACACCTTCTTTGGTAATATTCATTCCCGTATGCAACTCGATACCGCTTTTCCATTCAAAATGATTGTCTAAATGTAAAAAACTGGTCTCCAAAAAACCATCAAAATTCCAATATCCCCTATAGGATATATGAGGACGATATTCCAATATTTTTGAATCGGGATTCTTTGGTCTTAAGTGATATAATACCAAACCTTCCGGTTTTCTGAAAGCGGAACGCAACAAAAATCCAACCTCTGGATTAAATCCTTGACCTACTTCGGTATAGCCAGCCCTCAGCTCCCAATTGTTCCAATTATAATCGGTTTGTAACTTAAAGGAATTCGCATTTATAGTATCATTCGGATCTAGTGTTTGTGCAAAATAACCAATCATCCTTGCCTTTTTTCCCAATCCCAATTTACCATCTACAGCCAAAGTCCGATTATAATCGTCTGACTGTAAACCCTCTTTATTGACAATTACAGCGCCTAATGCCGACCTACCCTTAAACTCATGGTTTACCCTGGCCACGGTAAAATTATTAGCTTCTACACCAACATCCGAAACTTCCTCTGTCCACATGCTTAATAGGCCAATGTTAGTACGGTTCAGCTTTCCTGATAAGCGAGCCCCACCAATAATAGGAACGATATTACCATTATCCCCTATTCCGATACGTCTGCTAAAAAATAAATCTACCTCCCCCGGACTACCAACACTGAACAGCCCTGCATTTTCCAAAAAGAACGGTCTTTTTTCTGGAAAGAATAAATTGAATCGATCTAGATTTACCTGTTGATCATCCACTTCTACCTGGGCAAAATCGGTATTATAGGTCAAATCCAATGTAAGACTTGGCGTAATGCTGTATTTAATGTCGCCACCGGCATCAAAACGGTAATCTGTAACGGCATCTAATACGGTGTTATCTTTCAAAATACTTCCCAAAACATAGGGAATGACCTTTAGATTACCGGGACTCCTTAAATTGAGACCGGTCAACGTACCTGCAAGGGACAACCGTTTTAAATCCAGACCTAAAGGTATGGGCGACCAAAAGACAATTTCATTTGATTTTCTAATATTCCTTCTAAAATTGATGCCCCAATCCTTACCGGCCTGAAATCGTAATGTGCGTAATGGAATAGCGAATTCTGCACTCCAGCCATAATCCCCAACACTGGATTTTACCTCCCACGACCCATCCCAATTCAGATTGAAACCACCAATGGTGCCCCCTTGTTGTCTGTTGGCATTATTATTTCCTTGGCCTTCATTATCCACTTGTGCATCATATTCCACACCTAACGAATTTGTCCCAAAAATGAAACCATTCTGACTATCCTTATAGGTATCGACAATGAAGATAAAAGCGTCCGTATTTGTAAGATCGGCGTCCCGCCTGGCATCGGAGACCACCAAATTTTTTGGGTCGGAATCGTAGCAGACTACTGAAACAAAAAAAGTCTCTTCAGTATACGCAATGCGTATTTCAGTCTTTTCGGTTGCGGGTGTACCAAAATTAGGTTGTGTTTGGGTAAGTTCACCAAAAGGAGTAATACTTTTCCAAAGCGCGTCACCCAAGACCTCCCCATCCATTAAAGGAGCTTCTTCTATAGGAATTGCAATGGCTACTGGCCTTTCATTGATGGTACTTTGGGAAAACGAAAAACTAAATACACATAAACATACTATTAACAGGGGAACGGAGTAGTTTTTGATCATATTGGTTGTATTGGATTCTGTTGACTAAAGTAGTAAACCTTTTGAAACTACCTGTCATGTCAAGATTAGAGTTTAAAAGTAACAAACCGTTTAATATCCACTTTATTCCTCGTTTTTTTTTACCTTATACCCCTTAAAATAACTAAACCATGAACGTTTATATTTTTGAATTCATTGGCACTGCAATGCTCATCCTAATTGGAAATGGCATTGTGGCCAATCTTATATTAAAAGGAACCAAGGGTGCTGATTCTGGATGGGTCGGTATTTCTTTGGCTTGGGGTATTGCCGTTTTTATTGGAGTATTTATTTCTGCAGACGTAAGTGGGGCACATCTTAACCCTGCTGTTACCATTGGGTTAGCTACCGCTGGAAAATTCTCCTGGACCTTAGTACCCGGTTACTTTGTTGCTCAAATACTTGGAGCAATGATGGGTAATCTGTTAGTGTGGTTGACCTATAAAAAGCAATACGAAGCAACTGAAGATAAAAACGCCATACTAGGTACTTTTTCAACCGCTCCAGCCATTAGAAGTCCGTTTTGGAACTTAATAACCGAAATTATAGGCACATTTGCCCTGGTCTTTGGTGTTTTTTATATTGCCGGGGGTGCCCTAGGAGATAATCCGGTTTCTTTAGGTTCCTTAGATGCGTTGCCTGTTGCCCTTTTGGTAATGGGTATTGGGTTTGGCCTGGGCGGACCAACGGGTTATGCCATAAATCCAGCGCGGGATTTCGGTCCACGGCTATTGCATTCCATATTGCCCATAATGAACAAAGGTAAAAGCGATTGGGGCTATGCATGGGTGCCAGTGGTTGGTCCATTAATTGGGGGTGTTTTGGCTGCAATACTATATATGCTTATCGAATCTATTTAAAGCAAGCAACACAATGAAAAAATTAATACTACTTTCCAGCTTATTTCTATCTATGCAGCTTCTATCACAAAAAACCATTGAATTACCTTTTGAAAAAAATACGGAAGTTAATTGGAACACGGCCGAAAAAGAATATTACTCCGACATATGGCAAACCGAAGTAGTCACGAATGTTTCCGAACCGAGATTGGAAGTCTACGAAGCATCGGAACCCAATGGCACCAGTGTAATTGTTGCACCGGGTGGTGGTCTATATGGTTTAAGTATTAATAGTGAGGGCCGCGATGTAGCCAAGTGGTTGAACAAAAGAGGAATTACCGCCTTCGTTCTTAAATATAGGTTAGTACCTACGGGAGAAGATGGAGTTAAGGAAATTACCGAAGAAGGAAATACAAATCCTGCAAAAATTGGGGAACGGGTCGCACCTGTACTGCCGCTTTCCATTGCGGATGGTCTTGCAGCGATTACGTATGTTAGGTCAAATGCAAAAAATATGCAGTTAGACCCTAATAAAATCGGTTTTATGGGCTTTTCTGCCGGTGGTGCCGTGACAATGGGTGTCACCTTTAACTATACACTATCCAACAGACCAAACTTCATTGTACCGGTATATCCTTGGATGACCGTTTTGGGAACGTACACTGTGCCCCAGGATGCACCACCAATGTTGGTCATTTGTGCTTCGGATGATCCTTTAGGTCTGGCAAAACCAAGTACGGAGCTTTACACGGCCTGGCTAACCGATGGTAAAAGTGTTGGCATGCACATGTACTCAAAAGGTGGGCATGGATTTGGTATGAAGACACAAAATCTAGCCTCCGATAATTGGATATCCCAATTTTACCAATGGGCACTAACCGAAGGGTTTACAAAGTTGGGCGTAACAAAATGAAATGATACAGACACATACAGTACTAGAGTTGAAAAAGAGTAGTTCGACTATAATACTACCTTTCTACCTTCTTTTTATTGGCTTTTGTGGCAATGCCCAATTAGAAAATAAGTTTGCAAATGAAGTAAGGGATATAAATACAAAATATGATACGATTTGGAATGCAGGTAAAGAAACCATTGTATTTACCGGTAGTTCCAGTGTTCGTTTTTGGAACGCATTGGAACAAAGCTTTCCAAATCAACAAATTATAAATACGGGCTTTGGAGGGTCACAAGCTACTGACTTATTGATTTTTTTAGATGATTTGGTTTTGGACTACAATCCTAAAAAAGTTTTCATTTATGAAGGCGACAATGACCTCTGGGCAAAAGAAAGACCGAATCAGGTTATCACCGTTACGGAAGAAATAATTCAACGTATAAAGGCGAACAATCCAAATACTGAGATTGTACTTATATCTGCTAAACCCAGTATAAGTAGATGGAAAATGCGAAGAAAATATAGACGCCTTAATAGAAAAATGGAGCGCCTGACCCAAAGGGACCCCTTCATAAACTATGTTGACGTATGGTTTCCTATGTTAGAGAACAAAAAGTTAAAAACCGATATTTTTATTAAAGATGGGCTGCACATGAACCAAAAAGGATATGATATTTGGTACCAAGCCATGAAAGATTTAGTTAACACACCTAAAACCAAATGATGTTTAAAAATTACAGTATACGAAGTATTTTCTTTTTGGCAATTACCTTGGCCTTTTTGGCCTGTAGCGAGAAAGAGAAAAAGAGGATTCCCATGCCAACCACAGATTTATCAAAGGTAAGTTTGATACCCAAACCGGTTCATACCATACCCACAAATTCTGCTTTTGCATTAGATCAATTTACCGCAATTTACACCTCTAAAAACGCAACTGGTTTTGAGGAAGTCGGTACTTTTTTGGCGGATAAGCTAAAGGCAAAAACCAACTTGACCATTCCTGTGAATTCAGCCGGTGCCAACACAGTGGAAAGGGTTATTTTTATTAATCAGTCGGATAGTACAGACCTTGATTCCCCTGAAGCTTATCAACTTTATATCAATCAAGACAGTATTATATTAAATGCCAATACCTCGGAAGGTGCTTTTAGGGGCATTCAAACCCTAAGACAATTAGTGCCCAATGAAAGCAACGATACTTTGGCAACACAAAAGATTTGGCCGGTACCATCAGGTAAGATCATGGATAATCCCAATTTTGCCTATAGAGGTTCTATGTTGGATGTTGCCAGACATTTCTTTAGTGTTGAAGATGTAAAGAAATATATAGACCTTCTGTCCTATTATAAAATAAATGTCCTGCATTTACACTTAAGTGATGATCAGGGATGGCGTATAGAAATAAAATCTTGGCCAAAATTAACAGAAATTGGGGGTAGTACTGAAGTTGGCGGTGAGGCTGGCGGTTTTTATACCCAAGAGGATTATAAGGAGATTGTCCGCTATGCCTTAGAAAGATATATGACCATTGTTCCAGAAATAGATATGCCCGGCCATACCAATGCTGCATCGGTATCCTATCCCATATTAAATGGGAACGGAAAAAAACCAGAGCTCTATGAAGGTACGCGTGTAGGCTTTAGTACGTTTGATACGCACAAGGATACCGTTTATGCATTTATTGATGACGTTGTACGCGAAATATCGGAAATGACTCCTGGGCCTTATTTCCATGTTGGAGGTGATGAAAGCCACGTAACAAAGAATAACGACTATATCTATTTCATTAATAAGGTAGAAAAAATCGTTCAGAAATATGGTAAACGCATGATCGGTTGGGATGAAATTGCGATTGCCGATGTCGATTCAACTTCCATTTCCCAATGGTGGGCCAGTGAGGAGAATGCAAAAAAAGCAGTTAAAAAAGGCATGAAGGTCATCGTTTCCCCCGCTAAAAAAGCATATTTGGACATGCAATATGATACCTTATCCAAATTCGGATTACACTGGGCAGCTTACATACCCGTAGACACAGCATATATATGGTCTCCAGAAGATTACGGTATCCCTTTAGAAAATATACTCGGGGTTGAAGCCCCGCTTTGGTCGGAGACCATTAGCACTATAGATGAATTGGAATATTTGGCATTCCCAAGGATTATCGGCTATTCTGAATTGAGCTGGAGCATTCCAGAAAATAGAGATTGGGAGGATTATAAAGTCCGTCTGGCGGATCAGGCGCCCTTCCTTGATCGAATGGATGTAAAGTACTATCCCTCTCCACTAATAGACTGGAAAAAAAGCAATTATACTTATGATAAAATTGAGAAAGACTAACTTATTGCTCATATTGGCGCTATGCACCGCCATTTTCGTATATAGTCAAGAGTCCAATGACACTATACCAAAAGCTACCGTATCAACCACTATCCAAAGTGTAACTATCAACGGTTCACAGATATTTTTAACGGCAAAAGCGGGTACTTTTAAGGTAAGGGATGAAAATAATGACCCTTTGGCGTTAATGGGTTTCACGTATTATGCCAAGGATAATAAACGAGGGGTACGAAGTAGGAACAGGCCAATTGTTTTTGCCTTTAATGGGGGCCCGGGTTCGTCATCGTTTTGGTTGCATATGGGCGTCCTGGGCCCAAAAAGGATAGTGGTCAAAGATCCTGAATCGACTCCCGCTGCACCCTACACGATTACCAATAATAATCATTCGATTTTGGATGTAGCCGACTTGGTCATGCTAGATCCCGTTGGCACTGGTCTAAGTGTTCCTTCGGGGAAAGCTGAATTTAAGGACTTCTGGGGAGTTGATCAAGATATAAGAAGCCTGTCCTTGTTTATTAGGCAATTCTTGATTTCATATGACCGCATGAACAGTCCTAAATACCTTTTGGGAGAAAGTTATGGCACCTTTAGAAATGCGGGACTAATGAACAAGCTTTTAGGCCAGGGAATTGCAATGAACGGAGTCATAATGGTATCTGCAGTTTTTGACCTAAGAACCCTTTTATTTCCGCCAAATGATGACCTCCCTTATATCGTACATTTTCCTACATACGCGGCTACGGCATGGTATCATGACAAAAACGAAAACAAACCAGAAGATGTCTATGCTTTTTTGGAAGAAGTTAGGGCGTTCGTTGAAAACGAATATGCCCCCTCCTTGTTTCTAGGGGACAAGTTGACTGAAAGCAGCAAAAACGCGCTAGCGACAAAACTTGCCGATTATACCGGTTTGAGCAGTGATTATTGGTTAAAGGCAGATCTACGGGTCACGGCCAGTGAGTTTTTTGCGGAGTTTTTAAGAAATACCGGAGAAGTAGTGGGACGGCTGGATTCAAGGTTTACTGGAATAAACCAAGACCTTCTTTCGCAAGAAGGGAGTCATGACCCGCAGAGCAGTGCCATCTCCCCAGCCTATATTGCTGGATTCTTAGATTATTTTCACGGAGACCTTAAGGTAGATAAAAATTTGAATTACGCAGTTACTGCCGGGACGAGAAAAGGCTTTAAATGGGACTGGAACCATGAGGGCAATTTGGCCTGGGGAACACAAGCGGCCATTAATACGGGGATCGATATGGCAGAAGCGCTTTCAAGGGATCCCAATATGAAAGTGTTGGTGCTTAATGGCATCTATGATTTGGCTACGGTATTTTATGGGGTGGAACATAGTATAGACCATCTTGGGCTTACCAAAGAAATTAAGGATAACATTATCATGAAGTATTATGAAGCTGGCCATATGATGTATACCCATGAGCCTTCCCTGAAAAAATTCAAAAACGATGTTTCTGAATTTATTACAAATACATCGAACTAACAAGGAGCTGTCTTAAGGTACGCATTTGCGAGGTACGAAGCAATCTGTAAGTAATTGAAAGTTAAGCAAAAGATTGCTTCGCTTTGCTCGTAATGACGATTTGTTATGTCTTTTTAGTTTGTTTACTTCTTAATGCCCGGGAGATTAGCCGGCTTTTTTGTTTGCCAATCAAATGGTGCGGCCATTTCCTTTGCCGGCCAAACAACATCCAAACTATTTCCATTATATACCTTACCATTTTTTACAACATGATCAACGGTGTTGGTGTTCCGTATATCATCCAAAGGATTTTTATTCAAAATGACCAAATCTGCCAATTTACCTGTTTCTATACTTCCAAGGTCTTGATCCAATCCTATAGCCTCCGCCCCTAATATCGTAGCAACGCGGAGGGCATCCATAGCATCCATACCACCACTGGCCACGGACCAGAGTTCCCAATGAAATCCTAGCCCCTGTAGCTGCCCATGGCTTCCAATTCCTGCAAGTCCGCCCGCGTTGACCAACTCTTTCATGAATTCAGCATGCTTTTTGAAAATATGCTCCTCATCCATGAACCACCCTGGCCTTCTTCTACTCTTACTTGCCAACTCTTTATAGGGCGTGAAGTATTGTAATTTTTGATCTCCCCAAACGTTTTCCCTGGAATAATAATAATTCTCAGCCCAAGGTCCTCCATAGGAAACCAATAAAGTTGGGGTCACGGCCATTTTTGATTCCGCTATGGTTTTTACGACATCCTCATAAATAGGATAGATAGGCAAAGAATGCTCATGCCCAGGATAACCGTCCATCAACTGGGTCATATTCAATTTAAAATCAAGTCCGCCTTCTGTCGTGGGCATTAACTTTAGTTCTTTACATGCTTCAATGACCCATTGTCGTTGTTTACGGTTCCCTACTAAGTACATCTTTATGGTTTTCGTATCAAAATAGTCACTGTATTGCCGTAAAACCTCTTTGGTTTGGTCTAGACTTTCCAGTTGATAGCCCCAATATCCCAAGCCCGGCCCTGTACTATAAATCCGAGGTCCGTCGATCATTCCTGCCTCTACCATATCGGAATAAGACAACACATCTGTCGTACCTGTTTGCGGGTCACGTGTAGTAGTAACCCCATAGGCTAAATTGGCCGCATACATCCAAACCTGATTCTTATGAACACCCCAAGCCGGTCTCAAATGGGCATGGGTATCCACAAAACCGGGTAATACGGTTTTTCCTTTAATATCAATTACTTCTGTACCTTTTGGAACCGTCAAACTACCGGAAGGCCCAACCGCTTTTATTCGATTATTTTCAATGAGTATATCTCCACTGGCAATTATTTCGTCACCGTTCATCGTAAGGATTCTTCCTCCCTTTAACAACAGGTTCCCTTGTGGAATATCCTTCTTATAGTTAACATTTATTTTAAACTCCTTAGCTTTAAAAGCTGGTTTTTCCTCATCCTCTTTGTCTTCATCAACTGCTGTTGAATCCTTTTTTGATTCCGTCTTTTTTAAATCCTTTTCCTTTTCTTTTACGGTTGCTAAGCTATCCTGGAATTTCTTACCGGCCGCTACATCATATTTAAAATGGGTCGCTCCTAGGGACCAATGTACATTTTCGCTGTTATCGGACCAAGATGGAAACTCACCACCCATTGTCGTTAATTTTATTGCAGGAAAAGCAGCATCCTCAACTTTTGCTAAAGAAATAGTTGGTGTTTTACCATATTTTGGGATTAGTGCGACATAGATATCATTATTAATTTGGGCCAATACTTCTTCGCCGTCCGGTGAAATTCGAATGAGGCTTGGTTTTGAAGACTTATCCTTATCATCATCCGAATTATCATGTAAATAGGAATGATCATCCAATGCATCTTGGGAACCATACGTTACAATTCCCTTAAGTTTTAAATGTTCCTTTTGATCCGTACCGTCCCAACGAATAGAAAGCAGTCCTTTCTCGTCATTGCTCAAATATATCCGATCGTCCCCTTTGGTAAAATGGGGCATTAGCCTATCCTTGGAAGTATCGATAAAATTGATGGTTCCTCCATCAGTAGATATCCAAACCAAATCTTCCCTGTTCCTACTGGAAAAAAGACCTAACAAATCTTTAAAAGATTGGGCACTACCCCTGTGAAATGCAATTCTGTTGGCATTATAGGACCATTCAGGATAGGTATAAATACCAGGCACTTTGGTAAGTCGAACAGGTAGTGGCCTACCCGCTGTATTGACCTTAAACAAATGTCCCCCGTCCTTTTCCCAGCTTGTAAATACAATATACTTACCGTCTGGTGACCAGGAAGGCTGGGCCTCTATAAAA
>JBBSKR010000022.1:0-25797 GCA_038256135.1 Flavobacteriales bacterium
ATCGTGGCTTACAATATGGTTACCGCTGAACAGATTGCAACTGTTGTTCCTGAAACTTGGGATAAACTCTCGTTTGGTTGGAACCTTGATTTGGATTGGAGTAATTCAGCGTTTCCCCAAGTCAACACTAAAATAGCATCCGACGGTTTTGACCTTTTCGGATTGCTCTTTATAATGATGGTGCTTAAAGGAGTATTTGCCTCTATTGCCGGTCCTGTTCCTAGCTACGATATGCAACGGATTTTAGCGACCAAAACTCCCGCCGAAGCAGCAAAAATGAGTTTTTTGACAATTTGTGTCCTATACATTCCGCGCTATTTTATGATTATAGGCTTTGCCGTTCTGGCATTGGTATTTCTAGGCCCGGAATTACTGGCTATGGGCGATACTATCGATTTTGAACAAGTGCTGCCAATGGCTATCAACAAGTTTCTACCTGTTGGATTAAAAGGCTTGATGCTGGCGGGATTTCTGGCTGCTTTTATGGGAACCTTCGCTGCCTTTGTAAATTCTGCCCCGGCCTATATCGTCAATGATATTTATAAAAAATATATCAATCCGGGAGCACCGGACAAAAAGTTGGTGAATTTAAGTATTATTTCATCCTTGGTCTTGGTCATGGTGGGTATCATTTTTGGCTTCAATGCTGGATCCCTGAATTCTTTGATTCTTTGGTTGAGTTCTTCCCTTTACGGAGGCTATGTGGCATCTAACGTTTTAAAATGGATATGGTGGCGGTTTTCAGGAAATGGCTATTTCTGGGGAATGCTTTTTGGATTGATCGGCTCTACGGCAAAGTTTATTTTTTTCCCCGATTATGTAGATATTTTCATATTTCCTTTAATTTTCGCATTCGCTTTGCTGGGATGTATTATCGGTACTTTTTTAGAACCCTTACCAAATAGGGAACAAGTAAAACGATTCTATAAACAAACGAAACCATGGGGTTTCTGGGGACCTATAAAAAAAGAGGTCATGGTAGAGGATCCCAACTTTGTTCCCAACCAAGATTTTAAACGTGACTCTTTCAATGTATGTATTGGAATCATTTGGCAGATGGCACAGGTGGTCATTCCAATCTATTTTATGCTGCGCCAAAATACAGAGATGCTGATTTGGAGCGCTATTTTAATTGTAACGACCGCATTACTGAAGAAATATTGGTGGGATAACCTGAAACAAATTGATACTTAAATGCAAATAACAGGAACTTTTTTAGATGAAATCAGCCATGATATTCCACATCAGAATTGGGGTGAAAAAGAATGGGATGCCGATTTTGCGAACATGAAAATGATGGGTATCGATACGGTCATTTTAATTCGTTGTGGCTATCGAAGTTTTCTGACCTATCCTTCAGCGTATTTATTAAATCGGCTGGGTTGTTTTCAACCTCCCGTTGACTTGTTAAAAATGTATTTGGAATTATCGGATAAATACGGAATGACCTTTTATTTCGGCATTTATGATAGTGGTAAATATTGGGAAACTGGGGACATGCGACATGAAATTGAGATTAATCTTCAAATAATCGAAGAAGTATACAACATCTATGGTCATTTCAAAAGTTTTGGTGGGTGGTATTTGAGTTTGGAATTAAGTCGAAAGACCAACGGTGCTGTTCAATCCATAGTAAGGCTAGGTGATCATTGTAAAGCCGTCAGTGGCGGCTTACCTGTATTGATTTCCCCATGGATTGATGGTAGGAAAGCGGTTTTGGCCAATTCAGATGAAATAATAAAGGATTCATCCATATCCATAAAAGAACATCAAGTCGAATGGGATGAAATATTTGATGGAATCAAGAATAGTATCGATATTGTTGCGTTTCAAGATGGTCATGTTGACTATAATGAATTGGAAGAATACTTGACAATGAATAAAACTCTTGCCGATAAATATGGATTGCAATCTTGGACAAACTCCGAGTCGTTTGATAGAGATTTACCAATTAAGTTTCTGCCTATTAAATGGGAAAAACTCCTAATTAAATTGGAAGCTGCAAAATCTGCAGGGTGTGAAAAAGCAATTACTTTCGAATTTTCCCATTTCATGAGTCCGCAGTCGAGCTATTTACAGGCAGGACATTTATATAATAGATATATGGAACATTTTAAAAAATGAAACGGTACGCGGAAATTTATAAAAAGGAACTCCTAAATGAAGTTATTCCCTTCTGGGAAAAATATTCTTTGGATGAACATCATGGTGGATATTTCACTTGTCTTACAGCTAAAGGTGAAGTTTTTGATACGGATAAGTTTGTATGGCTACAAGCACGTCAAGTATGGATGTTCTCTAAATTATATCAGACCGTTGAAAAAAAGAACAGCTGGAAAAATATGGCTTTACATGGAGCTGATTTCCTTAAAAAAAATGGTCGCGATGCTGAAGGAAACTGGTACTTTTCTTTGAATCAAGAGGGGCAAGCACTAACACAGCCTTATAACATATTCTCAGATTGTTTTGCTGCCATGGCTTTTGGTGTTTTACATCAAATTGAACCTGACGAACAATTTGCCGAAATCGCAAAAACAACTTTTAAGAATATCCTAATCCGACAAGAAAACCCAAAGGGCAAGTACAATAAAGACTATCCTGGCACTCGAAATCTCCAAAACTTTGCCTTACCGATGATTCTTTGCAATCTGGCCCTAGAATTAGAACCCATCTTAGGTTCAGACGAAGTTGAAAAGGTAACAAATGCCATAATAGACAAGATAATGAACCATTTTTATCATAAGGAAAGTGGGTTGGTTCTGGAAAATATTTCAAATACAGGAGCCTTTGTAGACAGCTTTGAAGGTCGATTGTTGAATCCAGGCCATGCCATTGAAGCGATGTGGTTTATTATGAACTTAGGCATCCGTAAAAATGACACTGCTCTCATAGAAAGAGCAGAACATATCATGTACCAACAACTCGAACATGGTTGGGATGAAAAATACGGTGGTATTTTCTATTTTATGGATTTTAAAGGTCATTCCCCCCAACAGCTAGAGCATGATCAAAAACTATGGTGGGTTCATTTAGAAACATTGGTTGCATTGGCAAAGACCTATGCATATAATCGAAGTCCGAAAGCAAAAGCCTGGTTCGAGAAAGTACATGATTACACCTGGAACCATTTTAGGGATATTGAAAATGGTGGCGAATGGTATGGTTATTTAAACCGACAAGGAGAAGTTTTACTAAATTTAAAGGGAGGCAAATGGAAAGGTTGTTTTCACGTACCAAGAGCTTTACTTGAAGTCTGGAAAACATTAGATAATATCGAATGAGTTTTTTTAAATTTTTTCTTTTAGCTCTTTTAGTGTTCGTAGTGTCGCGAACTACGGCCCAATCTCAAAAAGGCATTTGGCTAACCGATGTTGCCAGTGAGGCCTTGGATTCAAGGGAAGGTATTCAAGAGGTCGTTGAACGCTGTAAAATTTATGGAATTGAACAAATTTACGTCGTGGTCTGGAATCGCGGATATACGCTCTATCCCAGCGATATAATGGCTAAGGAATTTGGCAAAAAGGTCGCCCCGCGTTTTGCCAACCGAGATATGTTAAAAGAACTCATTGAAATTGCACATGCAGAGGGCCTGAAAGTCCACGCATGGTTCGAGTTCGGTTTTTCAAGCAGTTATCAAGAAGAAAGTGGAGGCCATATCCTTAGGGCAAAACCGAAGTGGAAGGCCGTCGATGTAGAGGGAAATTTAGTTTCAAAAAATGGATTTCAATGGATGAACGCCTTTGACCCAGAGGTACAAAAATTTCTCCTTTCGCTTATTTTAGAGGTTGTTACGAACTATGATATTGATGGAATTCAAGGCGATGACCGCTTACCTGCAAATCCATCGATGGCAGGTTATGATGAATTAACAGTCGCGCTTTATAAGTCGGAGCACAGAGGAAAAGAACCTCCAAAGGATTACAAAAATTCCGACTGGGTCAACTGGCGTGCAAATCGATTGAATCTCTTTGCCAAGAACCTATATGATAGCGTAAAAGCTATAAAACCGAAGGTTTTAGTGACAATGGCCCCAAGCATTTACCCTTGGAGCAAGGAGGAATATTTGCAGGATTGGCCCAGTTGGGTCAAAAATGGCTGGGTTGACGCTATTATTCCACAAGTGTATCGGTACAATATCAAGGATTATACCAGCACCTTGGATACAAATTTGCAGTTTATGCCCAAAGGAAAAGGGACAAAAATGATTCCTGGAATTCTTTTAAAAGTTGATGATTATACCCCGTCAAAAAAATTTCTAAAAAGGATGATAAAAGTCAACCGTAAAAGAGGCCTTAATAGCGAAGTTTTTTTCTTTTATGAAGGATTAAAGAAACATGAACACTTTTTTAAAACTATTTATCCAAAAATGAAATGATGTCAAACCAGTTCAAACTTTTTTTTATAATAGTCCTCTGGATGCCTTTTGCCCAATGCCAACATCAAGTGGATGTTCTTATTATTGGTGGAGGGGCAGGCGGAACTTCCGCCGGAATTCAAGCCGCTAGAATGGGTGTAAAGGTTCAAATTATAGAGTCAACGCCATGGCTCGGTGGCATGTTGACCTCTGCAGGAGTTTCAGCAATCGACGGCAACCATGAAATGCCATCGGGTATTTGGGGCGAATTTCGTCAAAAATTGCGACAGCACTATGGTGGCGCGGAAGCATTGGCAACAGGCTGGGTAAGCCATACACTTTTTGAGCCTTCTATAGGGAATAAATTACTGCAAGAAATGACAAATATTCCAAATATTGATATTGCCTTCAATGCAATTTATAAGGAAATTCAAGAGGATGGGGAGGGTTGGCTTGTCACTTACGAGCAACAGGGAAAAACGTACGCTACTAAAGCCAAAATTTTAATCGATGCAACTGAGATAGGGGAATTACTTCCTTTAGTTGGAGCCGATTTTCGATTGGGGATGGATTCTGAAAAAGAGACCGGGGAATCAGAAGCTCCTGAGACATCCAATACGATTGTTCAAGATTTGACCTATAATTTAATCTTGGAAGATAGCGGTACGAAAGAGGGAAGAAATGGGTTAGTAAGGAAACCGAAAAACTATGACCCAATTCTATATGAATGTGCCTGTAAAAGAGCAAATGGTGAAATGTTCGGAGGGGTTTCAAATTGTCAACAAATGCTGGATTATGGGAAACTTCCGAATAATAAATACATGATAAATTGGCCAAATTGTGGAAACGATTTTTATGTGAATTGGCCAGAATTTACTTCCAAACAAAGGCAAGAAAAACTAAAGGAGGCTAAATTATTTACTCAAGGGTTTATCTACTATATACAAAACGAACTGGGTTTCAAAAACTTAAGGGTAGCGGAAGAATTCCCGACCAAAGAGAACTTTCCCATGATTCCTTATGATAGGGAGGCAAGAAGGATAAAGGGGAAAACATTTTTGATTGTGGACCATTTGGAAAGACCATATGATTTCAATTTGTATAAAACAGGAATCGCCGTTGGTGATTATCCAATTGATCACCATCATGATAAAAACGTAAATGCTCCTGAAATAGACTTTATTAGTATCAAAGTACCCAGTTATAACATTCCTTTAGGGAGTTTAATTCCTGCAAAAATCGAGAATTTTATCGTCGCGGAAAAGAACATAAGTGTCTCGAACATTGTAAATGGCACCACTAGACTACAGCCTGTTGTTTTGGGTATTGGTCAGGCCGCAGGAGCATTGGCAGCAGCTGCTATCCAAGAAAATAAAAATCCATCAGAAGTATCCGTTCGAAAAGTACAGAAAGCATTGTTGGAAAGTGGAGCATTTCTGATGCCCTTTATTGATATAAAAAAGGAAGATGCAGCTTTTAAAGCAATTCAGCGTATTGGTGTAGCAGGCGTTTTGAAAGGTTTTGGAATTCCTTATAAATGGGCTAACCAAACTTGGTTCTATCCGGATCGACTAGTATCTGAATATGAATTAAAAAGTGGATTGCTTCCATATTATCCTGAGATAAAATCATTTCAAGCTTCAGGAGCTCCAGTCACACCAAAATTTTTTAAGTCTTTAGTTGAGAATATGAATACTGATTCCGCCATAGAAGTCACGAAGGACAATTGGGAATCGTGGGATATTCAGCAAGATTATGACGATTCAACTTCTTTAAACAGAAGGTCTGTTAGTATATTGACCGATAAAATTTTTAATCCTTTTCAAAAGGAAGTCGATTTTCAGGGCTACCTAAAATAAAATCTGAATTTGAAAAATGCCATATATTTTTGCTGCCCTAATGGTAAGGCCAGAATTTTCCATATGCCCGATTTTCACCACTTCCGATAATGGGAATAGACCGATTGGCAGCTCAGGTACACCCCTGAATAAAATGCCCTTACGGGAAACTGGGACCATAGCACCCCTGTTTTAAGCTTATAGAGATTGGCAATGACGATCTCGCAAAACAGAACCATGGGAGCAAAACCCCTTCTCGTTTTCTGAATAAATGTTACAATCTCCATTTCTATCATACTTTGTCGAGTACTCTGTGCAAAAGGGTTGTTTTGTAGTTATTTATGTTTCGCAATGCGCACCTGCCACCCGGCAGACTGGTGTCCGAAACCCTTTATTTCGATTCAAAAAAAGTTTAAATCACATCATACTATAAAATGCCCCAAAAGTTACGACTTAAGGAATGTTTAGGGCAATTCAACGATGATTTTGGTGTGTTGAGGTAAACTTTTAAGAAAAACTGTAATATTAATGCAAGTTTTTGGGTTATTTCAACTGAACCACACCAAATTTTCGTTTGAAGCGTTAGGTAATAGTTAGCGTTCAAAAATCTGAGTGCGTAATCAATTTCTGGAATATTTTTTTCGTTCCCATTTACCTATTCCCTGTTCTTTTCGAGTTCCAAATTAGTGATGAACTTTATGATCATTCTTTAATGGACAGTAGTTTTTTTGGGAATGTTGGGATAATTTGGTCAACTAAAACGGAATGATAGCATGTCGTGTACTGTAGTGGTAAAGGGGGAGTAATTTTAGAAAATAAGGAAATACTCATTTATTGGAAAGAGGTGAAACCAATAATCAAAAACATTAAAATGGGCAGGGAATTTTTCCCTGCCCATATTTATAGTCAAAATAGTTGCGTACCAATTTGAAAACTAACCAAATGCTGCGGTATGGCCGTTTTGCCAATACCATTATGCACGTATATCCTCCATGTTCTTGTTTTGTAATAAATCGCTTTCGATATCGTTTTTCTGCTCACGGATTAATTGGGCGCTATTTACCGGTAAATTGTTGTCGTCCAAAACGTCCGAATATTCATCAACGACCGCCTTAACTCCCCGAATCGATTCTTCTAATATCGTTTCGTCGCCATCGCCAAAAAATAGGGCTTTGATGTCCATCCAAGGGCGGTGTATGCTCCCTGTAAAACTGCTATCATCGTCGAATTCATGATATTCGTTGACCATATGGCGGTGCAAATCATTATTGAATTCCTTCCGCTTTTCGGCCTTTCTTTCAAAATATTTTTTCAAGCTTGCATTATCAACATTGTCTGCCGCTTTTTTATAGCCTTTCTCGGCATCTCGGTTCTTTTCTAAAATTTCTTCAAGTTACTCCTTAATCTCTCTTGTTCTTGTGTCCGTATTATTGCGATTTTGAGGGTTATTTAAAGAATTTTAAGGTGTAGGAACTGCAAATATTCGAAATTTCAATTTTTTGATTGCATAGATCGATATTTTTTAAATTGTTTATCGGATAGGATATTTTTCAAGTGTTTTTCTTTTTCCACTTGCATAGAATTCACCCTGTCATCGCTACTGGAACCGGCAAGGTTTTCTTGGTATGATTCCATGGCATTTTTTAAATCATAAATCTGTTCGGAAGTCATTTCCAACTCCGAAAACAAATAGGTAAGATCTTTATTTATACCAGCCGTTCCCTCGGAAGTTTCATTGAGAATATTAGAGTTCCCTCCAGTGGTGCCGTTTTTGTTGGAGATGGGTATGCCCTTTCTTCTTTCGTGGGCTGTACTGGGGTCGGATGTTTCAATACTTGTTTCCGACAATGTAGGTTCTATTACAGGTAATACTGCTGTTTCTGTCGGATTTTCCGAACTATTACCGTCGGATTTGCAGGCTGCAAATAAGAAGAATATCCCTAATACCAGAAGTAGTGCTCCTATTATTTCTGAAGTGGGTCTGCCGGTCCTTCCCGAATTTATTTCAAATATTTCCATATACTAAAATTACCAATGGATACAGTCAATCCTTAACGCTAAAAAATAGGAAATTGATGGTATCGGATAGGATTGGTAACCTCTGCCTGTTTATAGATTTTAAAGATTTTTTACGAACGTTATGGTTTCTATTCCATCATTACATCCTCCAAAAGCCAGGTCTCGATCTTTTCGTTGTTGTCGGCATGTATTACGGAAATATTTCCGGTTGTCTCGAAAATGACTGCCTTAATTTGGTCATATTTGTATACATTGGCTTCTCGAAGTTTCGCAATCAGATCTGATTTTGCCACACGTGCTTTCCTAAGGTTTTTTTCTAAAACTTTGTTACCTATCATTAACAACAGCGGTGTATTGTCAATTGTATTTTTTACCATTTTGTTCCTTCGGGCGTAGGCAAGCGCAATCTGAAGGGCATATACACAAGCCATGCCGATAATTCCCTCCCACATACTTACAGTAGCCGAAAGCACGGTAGTCGCAATGATGGAACCTACCGCCACGGTCATTGCGAAATCGAAACTGCTCATTTTCGAGAAGCTACGTTTACCGCAGATCCGCGTAAATAAGATTACTGATAAATATATGCCACATGCACTAAGGGCAATGGCGAAAAAAGATGACCAAGAAATTTCAAAAACGTCGTCCATAGTGATATAATTTATTTTTAAAAAACATTTGACAATGGAATGACCTTTCACTCAATAGAATGGCCTTCCCTAAAAAAACAACCCATTGGAAGTTGCTATGTACTTATTTCAGGCTATAGTAATGTAATGCACCCACTCTGCCTGAAAATGCTTCAGAAACTATCAGCCACCATATTGGCGAGGCTGCTAATTTCCTATTATGTTCGGCTTTTATAATAGCCTTTCGTTTTAACATTTGGATTTGTTGGTTCGCCTCGTTCTCTCTTTTTTGTGACCCTTTTCATTACTTCATTTTTGGTGTCTTGGATAGATCGCCTGAGCCCGTCTCTATGTTCATCTTTAAAACAGAATGTATTTTTGGATTTTTCATTTTTTATAAAATTTAGATTCGTATTACCCGATGCCGAGAAGGTAGTCTCGGGTGTTTGCCCAAATTTGGTCGAAATGCGTACAAAGTGTTAACGCTAAACGTTCTTTGCTTAATTCGATTCGATAATATTGTTCATCGGTAAGAACTGTTTTTCAGGAATCTTAAAACAACTTATTTGTAGCATCTAATTTAAATCTCTGTTCAAGAATATTAATAGACCTTAAAGGTCTTAGCCCAGTAACTTTTTTAATTTGGCTTGAAAGATGCGAAACATTACTGAACCCGAGGAATAAGCAACCTCGGTCAACGTATATTTTCCGGCATTAAATGTTGCTTGGCTATAGCGATGCGATTTAGAATGACAAAGTTCTCTATGTTATTTAAAGTATTCGATGCAAAAACCGAGGATATGTGCGCATACGATAGCCTAACTTCTCAGAAAGATAATGGGAAAGTTTTTTCTGTTCGTTTAGTCACTATCAGTAATAAATATCGCTATTTCCATTTTTATTTGGGATACCAAACTTTGGTATGGCTTTCGATGATTTCTATACCGGCTTCCTCCAAATCAGCGGCAATTTTTTCAATAGGGCTAAAGATAAGTCGTTTTTAACCTTGATGTTGGATAATCCCACTAATTCATAATCCAACTTATAGGGTTTCAATATACGATCGATGGTATTCCCGATTAAAACCCCGATTGGTTAAAAACCTATTTTGAGCTATGCGCTTATGAACGGTTAGGATTTGCAGATCCCATGACCAATCATAGAAAGTGCAACGATATCGCCGATGAGATTATTTGAATGTTTGAGCTCATAGGTAACGGCCGTTGAATTCACCGATCCAAAAGGATACCTTATCCTCCTATAATCTCTCCGCCGTTCACATGGATGAACTGTCCGGTAATATAACTGCTATCATCACATGCCAGAAAAACGTAGGCCGGCCCTACCTCGCTTGGCTGTCCAGCTCTCCCCAATGGCGTGTCCTGTCCGAAATCGGAAACATCGTCGAAGGTCGCCGGTATCAGAGGCGTCCAAATTGGGCCGGGGGCCACCCCGTTGACCCTGATATTTTTCTTGGCCAACATTTTGGAGAGAGACCGCGTCAAACTGACTATAGCGCCCTTGGTGCTGGAATAATCTACCAGATGTTCGCTACCGCGATAGGCCGTTACGGAACTGGTATTGATAATACAGTCGCCTTCCTTTAAATGCTCCAAGGCATACTTGATGATGTGAAAATAACTGAGGATATTGGTTTCAAACGTCATCTTGACCTGATCTAGATCGATGTTGGAAAAGTCGTCTTTTGGATATTGTACGGCAGCGTTGTTCACCAAGATGTTCAATCCGCCAAAAGAGCTTATGCACTCACTTACCGCTTGTGCACAAAAGTCCATATCCCGCACATCCCCTTGAAAAAGGAGGCAGTTACGACCTTCCTTTTCAACAAGTTCCTTGGTCATTTCGGCATCGTTCTCCTCTTCAAGATAGATAATCGCAATATTGGCACCCTCCCGTGCAAAATGAACCGCGACGCTCCTACCTATCCCACTGTCCCCACCGGTAATGAACGCAACCTTTTCTTCGAGTTTCCCGCTTCCCCTATATCCACTACGGATAATTTCTGGCCTTGGGTCCATCCGTTCTTCCAGACCGGGCTGTGTCTGTTTCTGCTCTGGGAAACTTTTGGGTTTATCCATGATTTTTTTGTCAAATTTAATATCTCTAACGTTTTTTAAGGTGCTGATTGAATCCATAAGTTGATGCAATCGATTTTGTGAACGGGTTTCCAATAGGGAAAAATTTCAATTAAACGGAGATTTAATGACTCCGATAAATAGAATAGAAATAAGTTCGACTCACGGCCAGATGGGGAGGGGAATGGCTAGAATTCCCATAGGTTTTTGATATTTCGTCGGTAAGTTATATATTTAGAATTAATAGGTTAAGTAAATAGAGCACATTTATCACTTCGGATGTGGACCCAACGTTATATAGCGTTGGACAAAACTGAATTATCAATTATGATCAAGAAAAAATACAGCATCTATTTAGCGGATGACGATGATGACGACCGGGATTTTTTTGAAGAAGTAGTGGAACAAATCAGTTCTAGGATAACATTAAGAACTTTTGGGAACGGTATCGATTTGATTAATGGCCTGAATACAACTACAAAGGTTCCCGATTGTATATTTTTAGATTTGGACATGCCCCTTATGGACGGGGAAGAATGTTTGCATGCTATTAGAAATTCAAGGCGTTTGAAGAAAATTCCCGTAGTTATCTATTCGACCTCAATTGATATTACCAATGCAGAACGCTTGAGGGATCTCGGTGCCAACCTATATCTGAAAAAACCCAACACCTTCAATGGTCTGAAAATAGCGATATCAAATTGCTTGGAACATGTCAAGGAAAATCCTATTTCCAGAGATAATGGGACAGGTTTTATTGTACAGTTATAGGATGTATCGACTAAAAAAAATGGAACAGGAATCTACGTAAGTACAGCTAAGTTTCTAAAGAATGGAGGATGGAGCTTATACTCGTAAAAAATTAGGAGGGTATCCGTTTTTGAATTCCCAAACTTTATCCGAAATCCTGAAAGCATATTTTCGATGCTATTGAACTTCAAATTTTGCGTTGGTCCTCTATTGACAAGATTATAATCCTTGCTTTAATTGACCTTTCAAGGTCAGTCCTGAAACGTAAAACAACCCCAATTATGGGAACCGATGTAAGGAATAATTGGAAGAAATGCGGGAAACATTTACTGGATACTTTGGCAGACCGAACATTTGATTGAAAGTTTATCTCAGTCAAAACCCTCTAATTGATCAAGAGCCGTTTCCATATCGATTGTGGTATTAATCAATGATTGAAATAAGTCGCGACATTTTTCGACTCTTTTTAGGGTATTTCTCAACGTATATTTTTGAGGGGTGAGCCCGCTTTTGATTTCGTCCCATGCGATAGGCATACTCACGGGGGCATTTGCTAAAGGTCTGGCCGAATACACAGATGCAATCGTATGGCCTTTGCGGTTTTGAAGATAGTCCAGATAAATTTTACCCTTCCTGTTCTTGATACGCCGCTCCATAGTGGCGATTTTCGGATGTCGTTGCTCTACCATATGGCAGAGCAGTTTGATAAAATTACGCACCTCTTCATAACTGTATTCAGCACCCATGGGGATATAGATATGCAATCCTTTGGACCCCGAAGTTTTACAATACCCTTCTATTTTGGCAGTATCGAGAACGGACTTGAATTCCTTTGCGATTTTGATGACGTTTTTGAAATCCGTACCCTCTGTTGGATCCAAATCGATAATGCCATAATCGGGAAAATCCAACTTACCCAATCTCGAATGCCAAGGATTGATTTCGATACATCCCAAATTCGCCATATAAATGAGCGAAGCGGTGTTTTGGCATAACAAGTATTCGATTTTGCGCTCCGAGGATTTTGAATAAATAGTGGTAGTCTGTAGCCATTCCGGCACGCTATCATTGTCCTTTTGGTAAAAACCCTCTTCCAAAATGCCGTTGGGATGCCGGTGAAGGCTTTGTGGCCTATCCACCAAATGAGGTAAAATGAATTCGGAAATTTGTAAATAATAGTCGATCAGGTCGTATTTGGTAGTTCCTGATTCCGGCCAATATACTTTATCTATATTGGAAATGGGAACGGGCAGTCCGTCGATTTCCAGAGTTTCACGTGATGGCGTAACTTCTCTTTTGGATATCGGCCTACGGAAATTTTGGCCGACGATCGGCTGATTTATGAGCCGTTTAAATACAGGATTTCGTAGCAGCCCATTTTTGGTACGTTCGGAATATTTGACCTCGCAGGTAAGGGTCGGCACCACCCAATTCGGTATGCGCCCCTTTAAGGACAATTTTTTGTCAAAGGGATTTTGATCGCTGCGGTAAGGCTGAAAAAGCTTGAGCAACTCCCTACGGTTTGTTTCGCTGAATCCCGATCCGCAATTACCGATGTACTTAAGTTTTTCGTCCTCCCGCAGTCCAAGGATGAGAGACCCAAAAGCCGCTCCGCCGCCAACGGAATCGGTATAGCCGCAGATATGCGCATCGACACTTTCCACTGATTTTACCTTGAGCCACGCTTTAGTTCTGGCCCCTAGCATATAGGTGGAATTTTTTTGCTTTGCCATGACCCCTTCCATTCCTACTGCCGTGGCCTTCTCAAAAAGCGCAGTTCCCATGGCTTCGATATGGTCGCAATACTGGGTAATAGCGAGTCCCTCGACCAAATCTGGAACCAAACTTTTTCTATCGGTAAGGGGAAGGTCGAGCATACTATGTCCGTTGAGAAAGAGCATGTCGAAAACGTAAAATCGCAGAGTGCCCTTCGCCTCAGGATAACTCTGCAATTCCCCGAACTGTGAAACGCCAGCTTCATCCAGTACCACTACTTCGCCATCGAGAATACACTCATGTTCAATTTTCGCAAGTTCCTTGACCAGTTTTGGAAATTTGGAATTAAGGTTGATCCCGTTCCGGGATTGTAGCAGCACCTCATTTTCCGAAAGATGGGCTAAAACTCGGTATCCGTCCCATTTCAATTCGTATAGCCAATTTGGATCGTTGAAGATTTCCTTGGTGGATGATGCCAGCATGGGTTGGATAATGGTGTTGGGCCTTATGGTCTGCGCATATTTTTTCACGGTGTCCTCTACGTTCGAAAGTAAGACCTCGGCATCATAGTGAAGATCGGTAGCATAGACATCCTTCTTTTTGATAAGGAGCCAATGCTCTTTTGTATTTCGGTCCCCGGTTCTGACCAGGGCAAAATGGCCCTTGATTTTTTGTCCGTGCAAAATCAGTTTAAGGTTTCCCTCGACCAATTGTTCGTAGGCGGGCAGGTCCAGTTCCGAACGATCGACCTCGAAGGTACCGGAGTCCCAAATGACCATTTCGCCAGCGCCATAGTTTCCTTTCGGTATGGTACCGTGAAAATGCAGGTATTTGACAGGATGGTCTTCGGTGCGCACCGCCAACCGCTTATCGCCAGGGTTCATAGACGGTCCTTTTGGCACCGCCCAACTTTTTAAGCTACCGTTGATCTCAAGGCGTAGGTCGTAATGTAATCGTCTCGCGCTATGCCGTTGCACAACAAAACGATTGACATCTGTAGAAATCACTTGCCCCTCAGGTTCAGGGGTTTTCGAGAAATCGCGTTTTTTGTTGTATTCCTTTAGATCCATTTTTATAAAGTCATGGGTTACGAATGGGCCGTTGTGAGTTGACTTTTTCAATTTGTAACCCAAAAAACTCATAACTCTGGACCCATAATGCTTTACGAAGCCTTTTTCCGTTTCTCCAAACTCGCCTTCAACTGGGCCATCAAGTCCTTCGCCTTTGTGGGTTTTGCCTCAAACTTTTCGGGTTTAGAAACTTTTCCAGTGGACTTCGCCTCGATGATTTTAACTAGCTGTTCGTTATATACGTCCTTGAATTTCGAGAAGTTGAACTTTTCTGTGTATTGGTCGATAAGCGAGATCGCCATATCCAGTTCTTTTTTGGCGACCTTGGTTTTGGGGAGTTCAAGTTCTGCGGTATCCTTGATTTCTTCTTCAAAGCGGATGATGTGCAGAACTAAGACATCCTTGTAGATTCCAATTAACGATAGATGCTCTTTTTGCCGCATCACGAATGTGGCTACCCCGAGTTTTCCGGTTTTTTTTAAAGCATCCCGCAGTAGGGAATATGACTTTTCGCCATCCTTTTGGGGTTTTATAAAATACGGTTTTTTAAAAAGCACGTCCGATATTTCGTCGGCCATAACAAATTGCTCTATATCGATGGTCTTGCTCTTTTTCAAATTGGCGTTCTCGAAATCTTCCTTTTCTAAAATTATATATTCCTCATCCTTTTTATAACCTTTGACTATATCCTTCCATTCCACTTCCTTACCCGTTTTTTCGTTGACCCTTTTGTACCTGATACGTGACCCGTCATGGCTATCGAGCATATCGAGATCCAAAGTACGACCCTCTGAACCGGAGAATAATTTTATGGGTATCGCCACTAGTCCAAAACTTATCGATCCATTCCAAACTGATCTCATATTTTATATTTTTTATCGTTTATAGTCTTTACACTTTAGCAAACATTATCTAATCTATATAGGAAGCATAAGGAAATATTTAACTTAAATTATACGATAAATTATTTCCTTTATCGGGATTGGTTCATTGCAAACGCTACATCCCATTCGAATCCAAAAGCTCAAAATCTTACATTTTCAGGTCTCATTCTCATCAGTAAAATTTAAATGCTTAAGATATTTTTTGCCAAATTGATAATGAACCTGGCCGTCTTACTTTATTCTGCAACGGAAATATGAATTTAAGGCTTGGTCACCCAGGCGGCCATGCTGTGAAATTCTGGTATTAGTTATAAAATGGGAACGATTATTATTACTATAGAAACCTATTTTTTATACTTGTTTGCTCTGGGATTGAACTTAATATTAGCTCTAACTTGAAATGTGAATTTTTATCTGTTCATATAATTGACGTTCGTTAGGAAAGGAAAAGGAGCACCGGAAAGCCGGCACTCCTTTAATAGAACAAACCTAATTTACTTAATGCAGATCTTCCAAACTTTTTATCTTGTTCAGGTCTGTATTGATTTTCGTTCTCTGTTCCCGAAACAATTGTTCTATATCTGCAGGTAGGTTCCTATCCTCCAGAATTTCATCATATTCTTCTATAGCTGCCTTGTCGCCCCTAATGGCCTCCTCCAACATCGCTTCATCGTTATCGCCCGATAAAAGAGCTTTCAAGTCCATCCAAGCCCTATGGACCGTACCCGTAAATGATCCATCATCATCTATTTCATCGTAAGCCGTTACCATTCTCGTCTTCAATTTTTCGTTGAATGATCTTCTTTCGGCGGACTTTCTTTCAAAGTAGCCTTTGAGGCTATTACTATCGGCATTTTCGGCCGCTTTTTTATAACCTTTTTCAGCATCACGGTTTTTTTCCAATATTTCTTCCAACTGATCTACAATATCTGTATGTTCATTCATATCCATAATATTTAGTTTAAAATTCTGTCTACAAGATATACCGTACATCAGAAAACCGTTGACGCCGAAAATTATAAATTTGACCTTAAAAAAAAATGATTCAAACCCTGTGTTTAACAATCTATCATTTGAAGGATTGAGATATTGAATGCCTATCCTAATAATTGAATAGACTTTACCCACAACATTGTTTTTTGAGCATCATAGTTTACTATGGATTTGATAGGACACCAACCTGTTTAATTAACGTTATTGAACGTATTTTTGGCGCGGCCCTTTCCTAGATAGACCTGCACTCCAACGTTTAGACTGAATGAATGTTGAAACTCGGTATTTCCACCCACAGCAAAGTAGCCCCAATTGAAACGAAACCATTAAAAATTTAAAACCGAATATTAAATAAAAATACCTGGTTTTGTTACCTTTTAAAAGGTATTTACTGACCCCGCTGGGACTCGATTAATCGGTTTTTAAGCATATACAACACCCCGATTTCTTCTTTCGATAGATTATCTATTTTCGCTAACAATTTATTTATTTGTTTCTCGAAATATTTTAAAGTACGTCCTTCCAGGTAATCATCGATTACCCTAGGATCAATATAGGAACTTCTTGCAACGGATGGGGTATTGCCCAGTTTCTCGGCAACCCGATTGACCACTTCCTTTATATTCTGGTCCAATCGTACTTGCTCTTTCTTATCTACCGCCCCTAATTCATCCAGTGCTATAGCAGTGATCATCGTACCCGCCCAAGTCCTAAAGTCTTTTGCAGAGAATTGTTCGCCCATGACTTCTTGGATATAGGAATTCAAATTATGGCTTTTTACGTCGATTACTTCACCGTTCTCATCGAGGTAGTTGAATATTTCATAGCCGGGCATATCATCGATCTATTTGATTATCTTGGCCAGCTTCCTATCGACCAAATGTTTTTCCTGTTCCTGCCCCGATTTACAATTATACTTAAAAATAATTTCTTCCCCCGCTATCGATAAATGTTTGCTTCGCAGGGTGGTGAGGCCATAGGTCTCGTTTTCCTTGGAATAAAATTCGTTCCCAGACCTGAAAAATGCGGACTCCAATAAACGCAGCATGGTCGCCATGACCTTTTCCCTTGTTAATTTCCGGGTGCGAAGATGTTGGCCCGTAACACGTCTCCTATGCTACAACCTATCTGCAAATTCGATAATTCTATCGAATTTTTCATTATTCTGCCTAGCTCTATGTTCTGGGTGGTAGATATATTGTTTACGGCCTTTGTCATCACGCCCCGTGACCAAAAGATCGGCCGATTTTTTTTTGTTGATTTCCACCTGCGACCAAGCAGGGGGTATCACTAGGGACGCAAACCATTCTTTCAATTTTTTGTCCTTTATAGTCTTACCTTTTTCATCTTGATACGTAAAACCCTTTCCGTGCTTTTTTCTGTGGTACATATCTAACTAACATGAAATTATGTGATAGGAAACGGAGCAATTGTTATCGTTGAAGATGACACTGACGACCAAGAGATGTTCAGTGAAGTATTTAAAGAACTCGATTATAAAAATGAAATTGTTTTTTTCAACGACGGACAGGAAGCACTTACCTATTTGACCGCAAAAACCAGTGAGCCGTTCATTGTTTTTTCCGACATCAATATGCCAAAGTTAAATGGCATAGAAGTGAGAAAGCAAATTCACGAAAACGAGGACAAACGATTGAAAACTATTCCTTACTTATTTTTTACTACAAGTGCTGCACAAGAATCTGTCATTGACGCTTATTCAAAATCCATTCAAGGCTTTTTTATCAAGCCCTCGAGTTATCAGGGACTAAAAAGTATACTTAAGATAATAGTTGAATATTGGCAAAAGTGTAAATCTCCAAACTATGTGGAGTAACTGAAATTAAAACAAGTTTTTTATTCTTGATGCAAATGAAAGTTCAGCCTTTATTAGTAATATCATCCTATTAGTAGCGCCAACGCACAAATGAGTAGATAGGTTCACCCCTAGTAGAAATAAGTACTTCGCCTTACCTAATTAGCCAACAAAACCGATAAAAGGAAAAGGTCCCTGCATTTTTTTGTTTACTCTTCCGACAACCTACCCATTATAGAGAGTACAATCGACAATGCTTGAATTATGTAACTTATTCCCAAAGTCATGTAATACATTCGCCTGTAATCATGCTCACCTTTGTTTCATAAATCTTAGTAATTCTAGAAATCATTAAAAAGAGTTGATCACCGTATCAGTTTTACGCTGAACGGTAAAACATTTCAATAATCAGTCTTTAAAAATTCGAATAAAAACAAAATGAAAGATTCAAATTCAAAGTCCTTAAAAAACGGCGCACCATCGAATGGTGTAAAAGCAAAAACAGATGCAGCACAAGGACTTCGTGACTTGTTTGTCGACGGACTAAAGGATATCTATTGGGCGGAGAAAGAATTGACAAAATCAATTCCCAAGATGATTGAAAATGCGACCGATGAAATATTAAAGGAAGCACTGACAGGACATCTAGAAGAAACAAAAAATCAGGTAACTCGGCTTGAAGAAGTTTTTTCATCCATTGGTGAGAAAGTTGCAGCAAAAAAATGTGAAGCAATGGCAGGGCTAACAAAAGAAGCCGGTGAAATAATGGAAGCCACGAAACAAGGCGTTGTACGGGATGCAGGAATTATCGCGGCAGGACAAAAAGTAGAGCATTATGAAATTGCTACTTACGGAACGCTTGCATCTTTCGCAAAAATTTTAGGTGAAAACGAAGCAGTGTCCTTATTGGAAGAAACATTGAACGAAGAAAAAGCAGCGGATAAAACCCTCTCTGAAATTTCCGATTCAATAAACGTGGATGCAGCCGAAGAAGAACAAGACATAAATACACCAGTTGCAACAAAAAGAAAATAATATTATAATCCTAATTAGTATTCAAATAATTTTAAAAATGAAAAAAATGAAAAGTAAAAACCTCCTACTATCTGCAATGGTAGTTTCAATTACACTTTTATCTTACTCTGTAAAAGCACAGGTAAATAAAACCCAGCAAGATTCTACTCAAAACCTGATGCAAGACCATCAAATGCAGCATCCCAAAACAGACCATGTAATGATGAAGAACGGCAAAATGATGGTGATGAAAGACGGTAAAACTATGCCGATGGAAAAAGACATGACCATGAAAAATGGAACCAAATGTATGACCGATGGAAGGTGCATGACAAAAGAAGGAACAAAATCAATGATGAAAGAAGGCGAAATGATGGACATGGATGGAAACATGATGATGGATCCGAAAAAGGAAGACTATTAAAAAGGTTGATCAGAATTGCTGTTGATTAGAATGAGAGAGGACTATCACTTTCTTATTCTAATTATTTGCTTGTATAATTTGCAGAAGATGGCTAAACAGAAGTAGATTATCTTACAAAAACCCATGGTTAGGATTAGGCAAAATATATCATAAATATGGGAATAATTGCAATTTAGGGTAAAGAAATAACTGCCCTTTGAGATTTACAGGCATATTATTTAAATCGAACTTAAATGAACCATCCAAATATTCCACCTCAAGTAAATGGAGCATATAATGACATCGTTAGTATGTGCTGTACCAGCACTTCTGAAACAGCCTTTGATTTGTATGAAAGCATCGAAAGTCGGTTAAAATCGGTCAATCAATGGGATACGTTTTCCGATAAGGTTAAAGCAAAATTCACCTTGTTCGATGCTAAAACCAAACAGTCTACTGATCGGCTCAAAAAGGGAAACTTGATAAGAATTGATATTCCCGGTATAGGCAACCCTAGTGGTAGTGGGTACGACTGGACCAAAATTATTGATATTCAAATTGGGAAGGAAGATCAGGGGTATCCTTACTTTCTCATGACTATCAGTCCTTGTCCAGCGCCTGACAGCACAAGTGCAATAGTAGCCCATTTCTTTAAGGAAGAAGCTACAAATACTTTTATCGTCAGGAGATTAGGTTCCTGTATATTTGCAGAGGTCCACGGTAGAAATGAAATAGAAAACACCTCAGAGGTCCCCTTGTTGGATACCTTACGAAATAAAGCGGTTGCCATCGGTAGTAAGTATGGGTTAGGAAGTCTTAATTGGCTTGGGTTTACTCAAGCCTTACTTGAACCATTAAAGTCTGAACAATGAGACTGCAATGTTTCGGGAATTCTGATTTTCCCAGCAATTTCAAAAATTCCACAAATCGGAATTATTAACACCATATTGAAAGTTTACTTTATAATAACCAGAATGGCTGTTGAACGAAAATTTACGATTCTAAAATTATAAGGTTATAAAGTTTGACTAAACCGTTTTGCAGCCAGAATTTTTGGGATTGCGATATTCAAGAATCTATTATAGAAGTATTTTTAAACATATATAAAGGATAGATGCAAAAACCGAACTAAAAACTTGAAAACCAACTACAAAAAAAGCACCACAATTTTCGTGGATGGCGATAAGACATGTTATCCTAAATGTTTTATAAAAAACGGGTAGAACCGAAAGGAGGGGTGGATAAGGATCAATTGAATGAAACAGAATTAAGCCTTTTCGAGAAAAAAGAATATCAAGCATAAAAATTTAAATTATGGGTAAACAAACCGGTAACGAACGATGGGATCAGACATTGGAAAAGCTCGTCATAGAGGTTTCGGCCTCCGAAAAAGTTTATGGTACTTTAGTACAATCAGATAGGTATCCGCAATACCGCCCCTATTTTCAGAAACGATATTTTAAGCAACAGCATTCCGCCCACATTCTAGTGGACGAACTTTATAATGTTAAAGGAGAGAAGCCTTTGGAGCCGGACGTACCGTATGAATCTATTTTTAGTTCCTTGGAAAATCGGTTGCTTGAAGATACAATGACCGATCATAAAGTCGATGTCTTGTTGATTTCGAAAGAACAGGAACTTGTACTATTTTACCAGCGGGTCTTGGCGCATCCCGAGCTGCCAGGAGTAACAAATGCCATTTTGCAGTCTCAGGCCGAGGAACTGAACAATATGCTTTACGCATTACGTCTGGATCAGCGTGTCAAGCTCAGAACGAATCATGGCTATGTATAAACCAAAAAAACTCTAAAATGAAAAACATCATCAGGGCGTTGCTCGCAGGTTGGGGCGCAAAGAAAATCGGAGGTGGAAAGTGTGGGTGTATCGGTGCGATTTTCGTATTTATTATTTTGTACTGGCTTATTGGTTATGTGCTATAGCCTATATTTTTATTGGTCTCAAATTAGGGTCTAAAACCCTACAATTTCATTGCAGTAATTTAGTGATACGAAAAAATCTAATACGAGTGATTATATACGTTTCAAACGTGAGATTGATATGGTAGGACTTTCAGTCCTTTTTCAAAAACCACTGCACTTTTAGTACCGTGGTTTAGTAAAAAAAGACAGTAGGGTCAAGTAGTTTTTTATTATAGATTTGACCATTTTTCACCTAAAAGTCCATTTTCAATTGGAACTTCTGTTTTTAATTTCCGGTGAGAATAAATTCAACTGTTTTTTTATCGTCAACAATCCTGCGAATCGGATTAAAAGCATTGCGGGCTTTGGTGTAATTTTATACTTAGTGCAAAATGCAGCTATAAAAAAGACAATTCATATAATCTCCTTTGGTGCTATATGTTTAACTGATTCACGGCGGGAATGGAAATCCCAAAGGAAAAATGATTGAAGATGCGAACAAAGGTAGAAAATATGAAAAAAGGCCCTCGAAAGAGCATTTACGGAGGAGTCCCAAATAAATAAGCATATTATGGAAACGAAAATCCGGGGCAGCTCAAAAAAGTAGCGATATCAAGTTTAAAAACTAAAACTGTTTAAAATGGCAGAAATAAAAATCAAAAAGAAAAGTCCAATCTGGCCTTGGATAGTCTTGTCACTTATCGTAGTTGCAGCAATAGCCTACTACTTTCTGGTGTACAATGAAGGAACAATAAACGACGAAACGCTAAATATCAGGCAGAATAATCAGATGGAAAACGGCACCGGGATGAACGATAAAATTCTGGATAGAATTTGGATCTACAATCCTTCCGACGATTTAGTCTGAAATGGCAAAGAGCGGCAGCCGATCTTAATTTATTAGTACTAAAATAAAAGGCAATGAAGACAAAAGAAAAAGAAATCTACTATTTGAGCGAACTCTCCGACTACAAGGTCGATGGCAACTATGCGGATGTTCGCGGATGGGTCGTGAAAGATGCGGCATTGAGAAATATAGGTACGATCAAAAACCTATTGGTAAATAAGCAGATGGAGAGGGTGGTCTATCTCGATGTGGAGGTCGATGCATCTATAATCGATGCGAAGCACGACCCCTATGGGAGACCCGCAAATTCGGAAATCCGTGAATTCATCAATGAGCAAGGGCAGAACCATATTATTGTTCCTATCGGCCTGGTGGATATCAATGTGTCGGAAGAATACGTATTTGCCGAACTTATCGACCATCTTACCTTTGCCGAAACAAAACGTAAACGAAGGGATACGCCCATCGAGCGGGATTATGAGACTGCCGTTCTCGATTCGTACCAAAGAAAATATCCAAAAAAGCCTACTGGCGAATCGGTAGATAGAGATGTTGAAAATGCCGAAGTTTATAAACAGGATCGGATTGACAAAATCGAACGGCGAAATGAGGTGGGCGAGAACAGCGATGCTGAAACACCTATCGATGAAGATAGCGAAATTTTTTATAATGAGGAAGAATTCTATGGGAGGAGCGAATTTGACGATTCACGGTTCTATCGCAAAAAGCATGATTCTAAATAAATATTAAAACTATCAGGTAACTATGGGCAATAAAGACAAAAACATCAATCGTGAAAGCAATGTAGATTGGAATGACGAAGATTCTGACATGAACCATTACGCAACGATCCATGACAAATGGAACGACATTCAAGATGAATATTTGAGAAAATATCCAGAAGTGGAGACTGAGGACCTCTATTTCGATAGTGGAGGTTTTGAGGGAATGCTTGAAAAAATTAGCGAGTTACGGGGCAAATCAATCCAGGAAATCCGCTCGGAAATCGAGAACTGGTAGTCCAACAATAGTTTTCACTATTCCTCCTAAATCGAAATTGGTGCAGCGTACTTTATAAATTTGCTCGATCAATCAAATTCATGACGCCACCGGCCAGGGTAGCGGATAGTATCGATTTTTTTATCTAGAAGTTAGGACAGCAAGTCGTAATTGGAAAAGTTTAATGGGAGAAAGATATTATTAGAGAAAATTGTCTAAATAAACTTTTCCACCCTTCAATATAAAGTTTACATTTTCGATAGCATTTATAAAATCACATTCAATATCACCTTTTATAGTGATAATGTCAGCAAATGAGGCCTGTTTTAATACAGTAATTTGATTTTATTTACGAAGGCTTTTGGCTGATAAATAGGATGCAGACTGAAGAATATTAAGAGGTTTCCATTCCAGATTCATAATATGTACTAAACATATCTCATTAGAATGTTCACCTACAGCATTAATAGCTTCATTAGGATTTTTAATTATACGGTATTCTAAATTTATGATCTCCTGGGGGTCATTTTGCACACCATAAATCTGACCCCCGGAACTAGACATAATTTGCCCTGCGGCAAAATTACGAGACCTTCCACAGTTCCTTCCTTAATTGCATCACGTAATGTAACATCAAGAATTGGCCAGAATTGCTTAAGTCTTTAATAGTGGTTATATCGAGATCGAGATATGATCTAGCTCTTTTTACTCCTATTAAAGTTCTCAAAGCTTGATTTTCCAATACGAGTGTACTAATACTATGCTGCGCGAAAACATCTTTTGGAGATTGATAAATAACACATGTGTAGGTCCATCAATTAAGCCAGGAAGTACTAAATACTCACTAGGGTCAATAGTTTTTGCGTTATTAGGAATATTTAGATTGCTTCCAATTTTCACAATTTTATCACCTTCTACGTGAATTATCTTATCATGTAACGTCTTGTTTTTTTACTATCATAACTGATCCTGCAATTATGAAAATTTCCTTGTTTTGAGCGAGGAGCGTAGTAAAAGAGAATAGAAAAACAAAGAAAGCAAGCAAGTTAATTCTGGACATATCGGTATTAGTGAATTTCTAAATACGAATATTTAACGGTTTTGAGTAAAATAGAGAATAAAGATAAAAATTTTGTACAATCGAAAGGGTGGCTCCGCCATCAAATGACGGAGTGCACCCCATAACACCAAAGTACCTTCGACAAGTTCAGGACAGGCCAAGCGGGTCTCGTACCTTCCGGCAGGCAGGTACTGCGGTTCGTAAATCATCAAAGCAAAGCTCTTTTCACCCTTGGCACTATCTTCTATTTTAGGCATTGGCTACCACTAGTGCTCCTATGCAAATTTCCGAAGAGTAATACCTTCGATACTTACCTACTTGTGAGCCCTCCAGATTTGCGCATCTTCCCTGCTTACCGGCAGGCAGTTTTCCCTCGATTCCTGCCAAATCTACTCTTTCGGTGTCCATTTAAAAGTGTTCCGGACTTCATAATGATGTGCTTGCCCATACAGCCTCACAGCCTCATATCAGGTTCCTGCTTGGTTTATCCTGAGCGAACCCGAAGGGTAAGTACCGAGCTTCGAATGGGTTTTAATATGATGCGATTCGTTTTAGACAATGAACGCCCACACTAGCCAATTTTTTCAAGCGGCATTTTAAGGGCGCAGCTTTCAATCTGCTATGGGAGATTAATTTTTTTGCGAATTTTGAATGCAGTATTCACTAGATAATTGCAAGAAATTTGCGAGCCCAATTTGAATAACGAATGGAAGGAGGCAGAGCCATCAAGGTATCAGAAACAAAACCGCTGCACTTCTGCAAGCTCAGTGACCACGCTACAAGAGCCAAGAAACTAGACTTTTTTATCTTGGCTCTTGGCTCTTGGCTTTTGGCAAAGTTTCTTGATTATATCGATGCTACACCCGAGGCAGAGCCTCGGGGAATTCTATTGATTAATTTCTGTAATAATTATCCAATACCCATCAACGCCCTTGCAATTTCAAGTTTTATAACCTAAATTTTGCTTTTTATAAAATCATCGGTTATGCGAATTAGCACTTTTTTTATTTTATTTCTGGGTTATCTGCTTACTCCCTTTAATCCTATTTATGGTCAAACCATCAAGGACCAAATTTTTGTGGATTATGCCCAAAAATCCTTTCCACAATTGAAGGAGTTATTATCGATTCCCAATGATGCCCACTTTCCAGATGACATCGAGAAAAATGTTCTGTGGTGCGAGAGTGAATTTACCGAAAGAGGTTTTAAAACCCAGCGTCTGCAGACTACGGGAGCTCCACTTCTGTTAGCAGAAAGAGCTGGAAAGAATGCTGACAAAACTGTTTTGGTTTATTTGCAAGTAGACGGTCAACCTGTGGATCCTAAACATTGGTTTCAGAAAAGCCCATACGAAGCTGTGTTAAAGGCACGGGCTACTGATGGAGAATGG
>JBBSKR010000023.1:0-25583 GCA_038256135.1 Flavobacteriales bacterium
CTTCTTCCGTTGCTTCTTCCCGAAGATGAAGATCTAGAAGAACCTGATGAACCCGATGATCTTGAAGAACTACCGCTAGAGCTTCTCACATTTCCAGAGCTCCCAGAACTTCTTCCAGAACTCCTAACGTTATTGCCGCTTGAACTTCTTGAGCTGTTGCCAGAACTTCTATACGATCCACCATTCGAGCTTCTAGTGCTACGCCCAGAAGAATAACTATCACTGCTTCTTCCAGAACTATAACCACTATTTCCTGAACCGCGATAAGTCGATGTTCTTGGTACCGTAACCCTGCTACTGGACCTTGCAGTGCTTCCGGCATTATTTCTTGTAGCGTACCTGCTATAGTTATTTACACTACGTGAAGAAGTATTGTATCTCGGTGTTGCCCTAGTACTTCTACTAGTTCTATAGGCCCGGTTTTGATCAACTCCAACGGTTCTTCTTGTAGCGTTATTCTCTGAATAAGTTCTTGAGCTGCGAACATTCGAAGAACTTCTAGCAGTAGCGTTACGGGAATCCGTATTTCGATACCTTGGGGAGTCACCTCTTGTATTTACATTAGATCTTCCTCTTAAAGCGTTGGTTGCCGATCCATTGTTGTTTGTGTTTCTATTGTAGTTGCCTCGTCTGGAGTTATTCAGCGCATATTGTCTGTTGTTATAGCCATTATTGAACCCGAAACCATTGTTATAATAGCCATATGGGGAACCCCAACCCCAATTGTTCCATCCAAAGCCTCCGCCCCAGCCCCAGTTGTTCCAACCAAAGCCTCCGCCCCAGCCACCGAAGCCTCCGCCCCAGCCCCAGTTGTTCCAGCGGTTCCAACGGTTCCAGCCAAATCCGCCAAAGCCTCCGCCCCAACCATAACCTCCGTTCCATAACCAGGGATCGTTCCACCCAAAGCCTCCAAAGCCTCCGCCCCAGCCCCAGTTGTTCCAACCGTTATCATAGATGTTGATACTTACATTGGTAGCGTTATCGCCCCAACCTCCATAACCTTGATAATCATTTCCGTTGTCGTAATAATTTGTCAACTGGTCTTGGGGAATGCTTTCGTTGTTGGCGTTACTTGAATAGCCATCTACATCTGTGAATATTTCACTATCCAATATTTCATCATATTGATTGGCTTTTTGCCCAAAGTAATCTGTATAGGTATCAGATTCCGTATTTCTTTGCGTATAGCTTCGTTGTTGTTGTTCCGGCCTTCTTTCCACCGTCCTAGGAGCATCAGTAGAATAAATGCCATCATTATCATAATAGGAAGCTTGTTGGTAAGAACCACAGGAAGCAACTATTAGTGATAAGGTTACGAACATTGTTATGTTGCGAAGTTTGTTATGGGGTATTGAATAGATCATCGGGTCAAATTTATATTGTTGAACATATTAAAAATAACTAGTTTTACCGAATTATTTTATTATAACAAACACAAAGTTTGTGCCAAACTCCAGATAATGAGCAAAAATTTGACTAAGAGAAGTGAGGATTATTCCAAATGGTATAATGAATTAGTGGTAAAGGCGGATTTGGCCGAGAACTCTGGTGTAAGGGGTTGTATGGTGATAAAACCGTATGGATACGGTATTTGGGAAAAGATGCAGGCCGGTTTGGATAAGATGTTCAAGGAAACGGGGCATGAGAATGCATATTTTCCTTTATTTATTCCCAAATCCTATTTTAGTAGGGAAGCCAGTCATGTAGAGGGTTTTGCCAAAGAATGTGCCGTAGTAACTCATTACAGGCTAAAGAATGCGGAGGATGGAAGCGGTATTGTCGTAGATCCGGATTCGAAATTGGAAGAGGAACTGATTGTGAGACCAACCTCTGAAACAATCATTTGGGATACCTATAGAAAATGGATACAGTCGTATAGAGATCTTCCTTTATTGATCAATCAATGGGCCAATGTGGTGCGTTGGGAGATGCGTACGAGATTGTTTTTAAGAACATCCGAGTTTTTATGGCAAGAGGGTCATACAGCGCATGCTACGGAAAAGGAAGCCATAGCGGAAGCGGAACAAATGATGAATGTGTATGCCGATTTTGTGGAAAACCATATGGCAGTTCCTGTGATCAAGGGTACAAAAACTGAAAGTGAACGTTTTGCCGGTGCATTGGAAACCTATTGTATAGAAGCCTTAATGCAAGATGGAAAGGCTTTACAAGCAGGGACCTCCCATTTTTTAGGTCAGAACTTCGCCAAGGCATTCGATGTTAAATTCGCTACGAAAGAAGGGGACAAAGAATATGTTTGGGCTACTTCATGGGGGGTTTCCACTAGATTAATGGGGGCACTGGTCATGACCCATAGTGATGATAATGGTTTGGTGATACCGCCAAAATTAGCTCCGATACAAGTAGTGATCGTTCCGATTTATAAGGGGTTGGAGCAACTGGCATTGATTTCTGAAAATGTAATGCCCTTGGTCAAGGAACTAAGATCTAGGGGCATTTCGGTCAAATATGATGACAGGGACACCCATAAACCTGGTTTTAAATTTAATGAATACGAACTGCGTGGTGTACCGGTTAGATTGGCGATTGGACCAAGGGATATGGAAAGTGGTACTTTTGAAGTTGCCAGAAGGGATACTTTGCAAAAGGAAACAGTTTTGGCGACCGATGTGGTAGCCAAAATCGAGTTTCTCATGGAGGATATACAGCGAAATATGTATCAAAAAGCATTGGATTACAGGGCCGGTCATATTACCAAGGTTGATTCTTATGAGGAGTTCAAGAAAGTTTTGGAGGATAAGGGTGGATTTATTTCTGCCCATTGGGATGGTAGTAGAGAGACCGAGGAGCGAGTAAAAGAAGAGACCAAGGCAACGATTAGATGTATCCCAATTGATGCTTTGGAAGAAGCAGGTGTGTGCATGGTGACAGGAAAACCATCCAATAAAAGAGTCTTATTTGCGAAAGCTTATTAAAAATTTTAAAAAATAATATTCAGGGGTTGCGATAGTTAAAAATAATTGTATTTTTGCACCCGCCAGAATGACATTTTTATTAATGTCGGACTGGTCCGCAATTGCGCAAAGTATGGTCCGTTCGTCTAGGGGTTAGGACGCCAGGTTTTCATCCTGGTAACAGGGGTTCGATTCCCCTACGGACTACAACAAATTTGGAGCGTTAACTCCAAATAGGCTTAACGGCCCGTTCGTCTAGGGGTTAGGACGCCAGGTTTTCATCCTGGTAACAGGGGTTCGATTCCCCTACGGGCTACAAAAATAATGTGGATGTAAATCCTAGAAAATTATAATAAATTAGAAAATGGCAAATCACAAGTCGGCATTAAAAAGAATCAGAAGAAACGAAGCTGTTCGTTTACGTAATAGATATCAGCATAAAACTACACGTAACGCTATAAAGAGATTACGTGCAGAAGAAACAAAAAAGGATGCAGAGGCTTTATTGCCAAGTGTAGTTAGCATGATCGACCGTTTGGCGAAACGGAATATTATACATGATAACAAAGCGGCCAATTTAAAGGGTAAATTGGCGAAACACGTAGCTGCTTTATAAGATATATTTTTGAAAGTATTTAGAGCCTTCCTATTTAGGGAAGGCTTTTTTGTTTATGTTACCTTATTATAATGGTGACGAATAAACAGTTGGGGTTTTTGACTATAACCACATATACTCTCAAACCTCAAGGTTGCTATTCATATAATTATCTGAATGCTAGCCTTCTTCCCTTTAAAAAACCGATAATTAAAATACTGTACATCACCACAATTAAAGCTCTTAACAAACTCCTCAAGTCATATGCTACCCATGTTTCATAATCCGTATAACCTATAAGAAAGAGGAAAGGAAAAATGGAATAGAAAATCAATAATGATAGGCTTACCCAAAACATTAGATTATGTTTTTGAACCAGGTTCTGATGTTGAAGAAGTTTATCGTAATAATAGAGAATGACGCAAAAAACCAAGGTCCAAGAACCAATGGCAATCGCATAAAATAAATTCGTATCTATTGGGTTTTGAAATATAGCACTAATGGCATAGGCAAAAAGGGTTATGGCGGAACCTATTGCTACCCAATTTTTATAGGTTGTATTTTTTATTAATCTCCAATATACATGATAAAAAAATGCAAAAAAGACAACGGCATATATGTTATAGATTATTTCATTTACATTACTATACTTCAAATTTTTGAAAAAAGAAATGTCGTCGTAATTCCTAACTAAAAATCCTAAAATTTCGTTGAAAAAGGTATATGCAATGATTATAGGGAAATATTTTAATGCAGTATCATAATATTTTCTGTAGGTGGCCAGTGAGATAAACAAAGTCACCGCATAGCCAAGCATAAAATAATTTTCTTTTATGAACGTCCATGAGTTCATTGGAACTATTTTTTAAAAGTCTGTTTTTGGAGGTGGACCACCTTGACCAAAGTTAAGGGTCATACTTTTACCTTCTTGTAAACTAGTTGAAAATGGGATTGGAGAAAAACTTGCATATGATTTCCCTTTCTTTTCAAAAGATAGTCCCATGCCATCCTTTAAATTGTCCTTCCAATCTGTAATCAGTGCTGCATTTCCACTGCTTCCAATATAAAAACCATAATTGGTTCCTTCTATCTCCAACGTGGGTACCATAAAAATGGAATTCTGCCGTTTGTGAACCACTTTTTTTCCATCGGGAAACTTATCCTCATTAGGATAGTTCGCAAAATACAATCGTAATTTTGTAATTTTTTTTACCTCTGCTTTTTTTGCTTCTTGATCTATATAAGCGATGTATTGTTTAATGGTGTCGTAATCAAAATCTACGAAACGAGAAGCTTCAAATTTTTCTTCAGGAGCCCTTCGTTGCATTTCGTAAGGTTCTATCAGGCTGACCCTATGCTCCGAATAATTGTCATAAATAGTGCTTGCCTCCGATAGGGAAATAATGTTACCGGGGGCTTTAACCTTTTGGGGGTTATGATAATTGTCTTTGTTCACTTTTTGCCGTTGATCACAGCTTATTATACCCACAACCAGGCAAATGCTTAGTACTTTTGTGAAGAGGATTGATGGTGTTTTCATTTACTATCAATTTTAATGGTTATATGGGAAAATACAATCAAAGACTGGTGGAAGCATCTTTAGTTTGCTAAAGATATTAAATTAGTTGAAGAGTCCCTTAATGTGGTTTTCGACTTCGATGATGTTCAGGAAATGAATAGTTTAAAAATGAAAATCCCGATTTCTATTGGAAATCGGGATTTTCAAACTATAAAATAAATATTTTATTGGTTCATAGTCATCAAGAACTCCTCATTGTTCTTGGTTTGTTTAAAACGCTGTTCTATAAATTCCATAGCCTCTATAGGGTTCATGTCGGCAAGGTATTTGCGCATGATCCACATACGTTGCAAGGTACTTTCATCCAATAGCATATCATCTCTACGTGTACTGGACGAGGTAAGGTCAATGGCCGGGAATATTCTCCTGTTCGCAATTTTACGATCTAATAGCAGTTCCATATTACCCGTACCTTTGAATTCTTCAAAGATAACTTCGTCCATTTTTGATCCGGTTTCCGTTAAGGCCGTGGCAATAATAGAGAGGGAGCCTCCACCTTCAATATTACGTGCGGCACCAAAGAAACGTTTGGGTTTGTGAAGTGCGTTGGCGTCTACACCACCACTCAAAACCTTTCCCGATGCAGGCTGTACGGTATTGTAAGCCCTTGCCAAACGGGTAATGGAATCCAAGAGGATAACCACGTCATGGCCACATTCTACCAATCGTTTTGCTTTTTCCAAAACAATATTGGCAACACGTACATGTTCGGTCGGTTCTTTATCAAATGTCGATGCTACCACTTCGCCACGTACGTTACGTTGCATATCGGTAACCTCTTCCGGGCGCTCATCGATCAATAAAATAATTTGATAAACTTCAGGGTGATTGGCGGCGATACCATTGGCGATATCTTTCAATAGCATGGTTTTACCAGACTTTGGTTGTGATACGATCATGCCCCGTTGTCCTTTTCCGATAGGAGAGAACAAATCAATAATCCGCGTCGAAATTGTACTCTGACGTTCCGCTAGGTTGAATTTCTCGTTTGGAAACAATGGTGTCAAATGCTCAAATGAAACTCGATCACGAACGATTTGCGGATCTATTCCATTGATTTTGTTGACCTTAATCAACGGAAAATATTTTTCACCTTCTTTCGGAGGCCTTACGTTGCCCAATACCGTATCACCCGTTTTTAAACCGAATAAACGAATCTGGGATTGTGAGACATAAATATCATCAGGCGAGGATAGATAATTATAATCCGAAGAGCGTAAAAACCCATAACCATCTTGCATGATGTCTAAAACACCTTCACTTGCGATGATGGAATCAAACTCATATTCAGGTTCCTTATACCTATTTTTTAAATCCTTGTCAAAATTGCTTTTATCATGGGGAGTTCTAGGATTTGGTTTTTTATTGTTCTGGGAAGAATTTTTTTGAAAATCCTTCTTAGTATTCGATGGATTGGGAGATTTAGGTCTAGGTCTAGGCTTTCTGTTCTCTACAGTTTCCGTTGTGTCCTTATCTGAAGTGTCTTCCTTTTTGCTCGAAGCTTCTTTGGTATTTGTTTTGACCTCTTTCTTCACATCTGGTGAAACACGCTGTCTTGGCCTTGGTTTAGGCTTCGCTTTTTCTTCAGCTTTGTTGGTGTCTTCAGTTGAACCAGGAGCAATAGCAGCTGCAACTTTTGGGTTTGCGGCCTGTAAATCCAGAATCTGATAGACCAAATCCAGTTTTTTTAAGGTTTTGAACTTAGGAACCTTTAGTCCTTTAGCTATCTCCTGAAGCTCAGGTAGCTTTTTTGATTTTAAATCTGAAATCTCAAACATTAAGTAGTAGAATAAATTATATGTGATTTGTATTGTAAGAAGTAAATTTTAATTTGGATAAACTCAAGGAATGTATTCCTTATATTGGTAGGTGTTATTCATTATAACAAAGCAATATTACAAATTATTTTGAATATTAGAGTTATAAATTTTGAAAAGACCTGTATTTTTGCACTATAAAGTTGAAATTATTATATGATTCAAAGGATTCAGAGCGTTTATTTGATTATTGTGGCTATCATTACAGGAATACTGCCATTTTTTTTCAATCTTTGGATTTATGTTGATGGTGGTGAGGTGTACGCGAATAATGAGATACTCATTTCCTTTACTTTTTATGCAAGTGCTGTTTTGGCCATTTGGTCTATGATGCTCTTTAAAAATAGAAAAACTCAGTTTGTGATAAACAGACTGAACATGGTATTGAATGTTTTTTTACTAGGATTTTTCGTTTACCGATCACTAAACTTATCCGGAGAGACCTTGGTCTCTGAGAAGGGTATTGGGATGCTGATTCCAGTATTTTCTATCGTTTTTTTAGTCCTTGCCAATAGGGCCATAAAGAAGGATGAAGATCTTGTAAAATCTGTTGATCGTTTGCGTTGAACCTAACATCTTAGTAGTATTAGTGCGTGAAACCCGGGGTAGTTCCCGGGTTTTTTAATTTGGGCGCTTTCCTTACCGCTGCTGGCACCAAGGAACCGCGCTATCCGCTAAATTTTTTTGCCTAAATATTTGAAAAATGAAAGCGTAAAAAAGATGCCGCTGCTATCGCTAACGCTTTCCTAATTCGATGATTTCCAAATCCTTAATTTCCGCTTTATCGATAACGAACCGTAACATAGTGCGCACCTGGTGAAATCCATGTTTGCCGCAGGCGCCAGGGTTCATATGTAAGATTCCCAATTTTTTGTCCCACATCACTTTTAATATATGCGAATGTCCACAAATAAATAATTTTGGCGGATTCTCCTTTATTACTTTTCTAGTTCGTTCATTATATTTTGGGGGATACCCGCCAATATGGGTAATCCAAACATCAACTTCTTCACAGTAAAACCGTTGGTTGAGTGGAAATTCCTTTTGAATAATATGGTCGTCAATATTGCCATGTACCGCTCTTATGGGTTTTATTTTTTCAAGTGTATCGGTAACGGCTAAAGCACCAATATCTCCGGCATGCCAAACTTCATCTGCCCATTGAGTATGTTTTACTATGGCATCATCGATGTGGGAATGGGTATCAGAAAGTAAAAGAATTTTGGTCATTTTCGAGGATTATAGAAATATGAAATTTGGCTGCATTTTTAATTCCTGCTAACCTTCATCGGGATAATGGGAAATCAGGTAATCGAACTTTAACTAAGGTGATTTAAAAACGTATCCTTTTCAATACCTTTGCGCTATACAAAACTAGCATATCCTTTTGAGATTTTTCATTCAATTTTCATACTTCGGTAAAGCGTATCATGGGTGGCAGAATCAACCCAATGCCATAACGGTGCAGGAGGTGTTGGAAGATACAATGTCCAAACTTTTACAAAGGCCAATTTCCTTAATGGGTGCAGGCCGCACAGATACCGGAGTGCATGCCAAAGAAATGTATGCGCATTTTGATGTTGATCAACTTAACGAGATCACTGAATTCATTTTTAGGTTAAATTCTTTTCTGCCTAATGATATTGCCGTGCAACGAATTTTTGAAGTGAACGATGCGGCACATGCACGTTTCGATGCCACGGCACGCACCTATGAATATCTGATCACCAAAACCAAAGATCCCTTTTGTAAGGATATGGCCTATTTTGTAAGGAAAGACTTGGATTTGATTCAAATGAACCGTGCTGCGGAATTGCTATTGGGATTAAAGGATTTTGAATGTTTTTCGAAATCTAAAACCGATGTATTCACCAATAATTGTGATGTAAAAGTGGCACGATGGACTCATGAAAATGATAGGTTTATTTTTACCATTACCGCAGATCGTTTTCTTAGAAATATGGTACGGGCTATTGTAGGTACGCTTCTAAATGTAGGTGTTGGCAAATATTCGGCGGACTATGTTAATACCATATTAAAAAGCAAGGATAGGACAAAGGCAGGCGTATCCGTTCCTGCAAAAGGATTATATTTGACTTCTATTGTTTACCCCAATACTATTTTAAAGAATGGATAAGGATTCTGGTAAAGCTTTTGACACGCGTCTATTTAAGCGCTTAATGGCCTACACCCAACCCTACAAAATTACATTTTATGGGGTTGCATTTGCGGCTATTTTGTTATCTGGATTTGCCGTTCTCACCCCGTTAATCGTTAAGAAGATTATTGATGATGCCATTAAACAAAGCAATGAGCAAATGTTGTTGTACCTAACAATAGCCATGCTCGTGGTTTTGCTTGGGCAAGTGATCAGTCAACTCGCATTCAATTATTATGCAAACTGGCTGGGGGAGTCGGTCATAAAGGATATTCGTGTAGATCTGTTCAAAAAAATGTTGGGGTTTCGAATGAAGTATTTCGATTCTTCTTCCTTGGGTGTTCTGGTCACAAGGGCAGTTGCCGATATGCAGCGCATCGGTGAAATTTTTAGTCAGGGATTTTTTGTTATTGTTGCCGATTTGTTAAAAATGGCTGTTGCTGGAATTGTGATGTTGGTCATCAATTGGAAGCTTGCTTTGATCGTCTTTACTGTACTACCCATTATTTTATATGCAACCCGATTGTTCCAAAAAGCAATGAAAGTTGCATTTACCGAGGTTAGGGCAGAGGTTTCCAACTTGAATTCTTTCGTTCAGGAACGTATTTCGGGGATGAAAATAGTACAGCTTTTTACCCGTGAAAAAATTGAGAGCGATAAGTTTAGGGAGATCAATGAAAAGCACAAACAGGCCTGGTTGAAAACGGTATGGTATAATTCCATATTCTTCCCCATAGCGGAAATTGTTTCTTCCATTACTGTTGGATTGATTGTTTGGTACGGAGGCTTACAGAACGTGGCGAACATTTCTACTGATATTGCGGGAACCGTATTCGCTTTTATTATGCTCATCGATCTACTCTTTAGGCCACTTCGTCAAATAGCCGATAAGTTCAATACCTTACAGATGGGTATGGTTGCTGCCAACCGAGTTTTTAGAATATTGGATACCAATAGTCATATACAGGATAATGGCTCTTACGAAAACGCTAAAGTCAGAGGAAGTATTAAGTTTGAGAATGTCCATTTTGGTTATTTGGAGGATGAAGAAGTACTCCATGGAATTTCATTTGAGGTAAACGCTGGCGAGACTGTCGCCATTGTTGGGGCAACCGGTGCAGGAAAAAGTACGATAATCAATCTATTGAACCGGTTTTATGAGATCAATTCAGGGACTATCGCTGTCGATGGCGTCGACATTAAGGAATATAAGTTAGCATCCCTACGTTCCCATATTGCCGTTGTATTGCAAGATGTATTTTTGTTTGCCGATTCTATCGCAAGCAATATTTCCTTAAAGAATCCATCCATTAGCATCAACGATATTGAAAACGCTGCCAAGGTAATTGGCGTAGATGCCTTTATTTCAAGTCTTCCGGGAGGTTATGAATACAATGTCAAGGAAAGGGGAAGCATGCTTTCAAGTGGACAACGCCAATTGATCGCGTTTCTTCGCGCCTATGTTAGCAATCCCAGTATTTTAGTGTTGGATGAGGCAACATCCTCGGTAGATACGTATTCAGAACAATTGATACAGTTGGCAACCGAGAAAATTACCCAGGGAAGAACTTCCATTGTAATCGCACACCGTTTGGCCACAATCAAAAAAGCGGACAAAATTATCGTGATGGATGCCGGAAAAATAGTGGAGACGGGAACCCATAAGGAATTGCTTAAAAAAGGAGGCTATTACAGCAATTTGTATGAAGCCCAATTTTTGGCTGAGGAAGTAGCCTAATTCTTTATTTTGGGATTTTCCGGATTTTTTTCAATGGATGTCAAATGCACTATTTGAAGAAATCTTGCCATAACTAAACTAAATCCTGTTTCAACATTGTTCCCAATTGGGTAATGGAATCATAGGGAACAAATTCTCCGTTTTTGATATAGGAAATCAAACCGGTCTCTTCACTCACTACAAGACTTAATGCATCGGTTTTTTCGCTAATTCCCACCGCAGCCCTATGGCGCAATCCAAAACGGAGGGGTATGTTGCGTTCGTTGGAAACCGGTAGAATGACCCGAGTAGCTACAATATAATTCCCCACGATAACGGCGGCCCCGTCATGTAGTATACTATTTTTATAGAAAATACTTTCTAGTATAGGTTGATTGATCTCTATATTCATCCGGTCACCACTAGACTTTATAAAGTCCAAAGAATTACTGCGTTCTATGACCAATATGGCACCTGTTTTACTATTTGACATTTTTTCACATGCCTTCAAAATAGCGTCTACATCGGTATCGGTAGCACTACCTTCCTGTTTTAAGAATTTGAAATGTTTTACAAAATTCCTTTTATTGGCAAAATTTGTTGAGCCGATCATTAATAAGAACTTACGTATTTCTTGTTGGAAAACAATAATGAGAGCAATAAGGCCTACTTGCATAAATGCACCTACCATACTACTGATCATCTGCATATCCAACAATTCGGTCAGTTTCCAAAAGGCCCAAACAATCACAATACCTATGAAAATATTGATGGCCACAGATCCACGGACCAACTTATAAATATAATAGAGGAGTACGGCAACGAAAATGATGTCCAGGACATCCGTAATCTCAAAATCAATAAAATTTAAAAAATCCAATCAGTACCGTTTTAGTAAAATTAAAAAAAATAGATAATAAGTATAAACTTAGGCATTTAATTGCTCATTAAGTTGAATGCATTCCATGGCTTCTTTTACATCATGCACCCTTAAAATATGTACTCCTTTGCCCAAACATACCATATTCAGGGCAGTAGTGCCATTAAGTGCGTTTTCTGGAGTTGTTTCCAATAATTTGTATATCATTGATTTTCTACTAATGCCAGCCAATACGGGATGACCAATGAGTTGTAATAATTCCAATTGCTGCAAAAGCTGGTAGTTCTGCTCCAGAGTTTTGGCAAAACCGAATCCTGGATCTATTATGATGTCTATTAGGCCAAATGATTTTGCTGACGCTAGGCGTTCCGAAAAAAAGAATACAATTTCTTTTACCAAATCTTTATAATCCGTCTGTTGCTGCATAGTTTGTGGAGTTCCGCGCATGTGCATCATTATGTAGGGCACCCCTAATTCTGCAACTGTTGAAAGCATATATTTGTCCCGTAACCCTGCCGAAATATCATTGATTATGGATGCACCGCCATCAATACATTCCTTTGCAACCTTACTTCTAAAAGTGTCTATGGATAAAATTGCATCGGGAAATTGATCGCGTATCAATTTTACAATGGGCAGGATACGTTTTAATTCCAAAACCTCATCCACTTCATGTGCTCCCGGTTTGGAGCTATATGCGCCTATATCAATAAATGTTGCACCTTCCTTCAGCATTTTTTCTACCTGTAACAGGACACTTTTTTCATCCTTGTATTTTCCGCCATCAAAAAATGAATCTGGAGTTACATTTAGGATACCCATTACTTTGGGTCGATCGAGATAAATTAATTCGCCGTTACAATTTATGGTCATTGTTGCGCTTTAAAAGGAATAAATGGCATTTTCCAAGTTTAAACCATCAATCTTGATGGTTACAGATTTTTAAGCGAAATTTACACAAATTAGAAAGAATTACATGCTACAAACGGCACAGGAATATGATGCGGTCATTCAAGTTTGCTTGAATCTCTACAGGAAAAAAATGTCAGACTATGGAAGTGCTTGGCGTATTTTGAGGCTGCCCTCCCTTACCGATCAAATATTTATCAAAGCACAGCGTATAAGAAGTCTTCAGGAAAATGAAGTACGTAAAGTGGATGAAGATGAACAATCGGAATTCATAGGGATTATTAATTACTCCGTTATGGCACTCATTCAGTTGGAACTGGGCGTGGTAGAACAACCTGATTTAAGTACGGATAGGGCAGTAGAACTATATACCAACCATGTTCAGATCACAAAAGAATTGATGCTGAACAAAAACCATGATTATGGTGAGGCATGGAGAGAAATGAGGGTTAGCTCACTTACAGACCTTATCTTGCAAAAGCTTTTAAGAGTAAAACAGATAGAGGATAACAATGGTAAAACCTTGGTAAGTGAAGGAATTGAGGCCAATTATCAAGATATGATCAATTATGCCGTTTTTGCATTGATACACTTGGGTTTGGAAATAAAAAACTAATAGGGTGCTAATGAAATATCTAGTAGGAATCGTAAGAATATTTGTGGGCGTCCTTTTTATCGTCAGTGGATTTATAAAATTGAACGACCCAGTCGGTTTTTCATTTAAGTTGGAAGAATATTTTAGTCAAGGTGTTTTAGACCTTCCGTTTTTAACACCCTATGCCTTGGCAATTTCAATACTCGTCGTAATCGTTGAGGTCATGGTCGGGGTAATGCTTATTTTGGGCTATAAGCGCAAGATTACGGTATGGACTTTATTGGCCATGATTGTTTTCTTCACTTTTCTTACTTTTTACTCGGCTTATTTCAATAAGGTGACGGATTGCGGTTGTTTTGGAGATGCCATTAAATTGACGCCTTGGGAATCATTTACAAAAGATGTTGTGCTGTTGGTTTTGATACTCATACTCTACACGGGTAGAAAGTATATAACTCCATTTTTAAAACCCCATACCGCAACCGCAATACTATTGGCAACTTTGTTAGCTTCTATTGGGTATGTGTATTATGTTTTAAACCATTTACCGGTTATTGATTTTAGACCCTATGAAATTGGTAAAAATATTGAAGAGGGTATGAGCGTGCCTGAAGGGGCTCCAAAGGCTATTTTCGAATATCGTTGGAAATTCAATGTAGAAGGGGAAGATAAAATATATACGACCAACGGGGATTACCCATCCGTTGATGGCGAGTTTATCGATGTTGAAACAACAGAGATACAAGCAGGATATGAGCCGCCTGTACATGATTTTACCATAGAACAAGAGGGAGAGGATTTTGCCAGTTCATTGCTGCAGGAACCAAAATTGGTGATGGTCATTGCCTATGATCTAAGGAAATCGAATTTGGAAGTTTTCAGTAAGGTGAAAACCGTTACGGACAAAGCGTTAAAAAGCGGCTATAAGGTAATCGGGATGTCCGCATCCAGTCCTGACCAAACGACCTTGTTGGTAAAGGAATATAATCTAAATTTTGAATTTTATTTTACGGACCAAACTACGTTAAAGACCATTGTGCGCTCCAATCCAGGTATATTGGTGTTAGCGGAAGGAACGATAAAACAGAAAGTACATTACAACGATTTACCGGATTTGAAATTTGAATAGGGACTTAAGTCGAATTAAGAATAATTAGAAATAAAGAATATGAGAGCAAAAATAGTAGCAGGAAATTGGAAAATGAACAAGAATTTGTCCGAAACGGAAACGCTATTGGCTGAGTTATCAGCTAAATTACCAGATACGGATGCTGAAGTAATGGTAGCCCCAACCTATGTGAATTTGGCTAGTGCCGTGCATGTGTTGGAAAGTTCTAAAATTGAGGTTATTGCCCAAAATATGCATTATGCCGAGAATGGCGCCTTTACCGGTGAAATATCTGCCGATATGTTATTGAAAATAGGTATCGATACGGTAATCATAGGACATTCTGAAAGAAGGGCTTATTTTGCCGAAAGCGATGCCATTTTATCTAAAAAGGTAATTGCCGCATTAAAAAAAGGTATGCGCGTATTGTTCTGCTTTGGTGAAGAATTGGAGGACCGTAAATCTGGCAACCATTTTAAGTTGGTCGAAAGCCAATTGAAAAACGTACTTTTTAATTTGGAACCTTCTGCATGGACCAATATCATTTTAGCTTACGAGCCGGTTTGGGCTATAGGCACAGGAGAAACTGCATCCCCAGAGCAAGCCCAGGAAATGCATGCTTTTATCCGTAAAACCATATCAGAAGCTTTTGATAGCAACATTGCTACCAACGTTACCATTTTGTACGGTGGCAGTGTCAAACCTAATAATGCCAAGGAAATTTTTTCAAAGCAAGATGTTGATGGCGGTCTAATTGGTGGCGCTTCATTGGTTGCCGATGACTTTATTGCCATCGTAAAGGCAATATAATTTCCGGAGGAAAGCTAATTGCAACCATGAGCAATACCATTTATATGGAGTACCGTTTTACGGTAGAACCAAAAGAACCGGCCTCTGATATTCTCATTGCAGAATTGGGTGAAGCTGGTTTTGAAAGTTTTGTGGAAGAGGAAGATGCGGTCTTGGCCTACATCCAAAAAGAGGACTGGTCTTCGAATATACTTGATAATTTAGTTATCCTCTCTAATTCTAGGTATGCTATCAATTACGATTTCAAGGAAATTAAACAAGAAAATTGGAACGCTACTTGGGAACAGAATTTCAAACCTATAGTAGTGGATGATATTTGTATGATCAGGGCTCCTTTTCATCATCCGATCAATGTGCCATACGATATCGTAATCGAACCTAAAATGAGTTTTGGAACGGGTCATCATGAAACCACACATATGATGTTGCAGCATATTTTAAAGTTAGAGCTTAAGGGTAAAGCTGTTTTGGACATGGGAAGTGGAACCGGGGTATTGGCCATTTTAAGTGGAATGCGAGGCGCTACAAAAGTCGATGCCATTGATATTGATAATTGGTGCTATTTGAACGCGAAGGAAAACGTTGCACGGAATAAAATGGACTTTATATCCGTGTATGAAGGTGATGTTACCCTATTAACCGACAGAAGCTACGATTTGATAATTGCCAACATCAATAGGAACATTTTATTGGCCGATATTCCTGCATATGCCAATGTCTTGAATGAGAATGGTGCCATTCTATTGAGTGGTTTTTATTTGGAAGATCTTGAAATGATAAATCAAAAGTGTACGGATATTGGGTTAAAGTTCGAAAAAAAATTAGAACGGAATAATTGGGTTGCCGTAAAATACGTAAATTAGAAGATATCAATTGCAACGAAATGAGCACGAAAGAGAAAATTTCCGAAGAACTACTTTTAGATGAAGAGATGGTTCAGCAAAATGAAATCGTTCTTTTTAATGATGAGGTCAATACCTTTGACCATGTAATAAACACATTAATGTCGGTTTGTGAGCACTCGCCCGAACAAGCGGAACAATGTTCCCTGATTGTGCACTATAAGGGTAAATGTACGGTTAAGACCGGCGAATATGAGGACTTGAAACCACGCTGTTCAAAATTGTTACAAGCAGGACTCAGTGCCGAAATTGTTTGATTGGCACCTTATGCACCCACAGTAAGGGGAGGATGATTTATCTTTATAGGGACATGAGCACTAAGTTTTATACTTCTACGGGTAGTATCCTATTGTTATTGGTTATCACATTTGTTAATGTTCTTGCTGCGCAAGAACTACCTCCAATACAAAGTTTTACTCCTCAAGAATATCAAGGTGAAAATCAAAATTGGGCAATTACCCAAGGCTGGGATAATCATATTTATATAGCCAATAATCATAATTTGTTGGAATATGACGGAGTTCGATGGAGTAACTATTCATCGCCTAATGCCTCTATATTTCGTTCCGTAAAGGCAAAGGATTCCCTAATCTTTACAGGGCAATATATGGAGTTTGGGTATTGGAAGAAAAATTCTTATGCAGACTTAACATACACTTCCATTTCTTCCCAGTTAAAGGAGCCAATGGTAGATGATGAGGAGTTTTGGAATATTATCGTTCTTGATGATTGGGTATTATTTCAATCGTTGGATAGAATATACAGCTATAACCTTAAAAAGAATTTATTTAAAGTTTTAAATGTCCAATCTACAAAAGCACAAATCTTTGAGGTAGATGATACAGTATATTTTCAAAGCCAAAATTTTGGAATATACAAAATTGGGAATGGCAGCCCAGAATTGGTTATTAATGATGAGCTTTTGAGGGATAAAAGTGTTGTTGGTATATATAAGGAAGATGGGGAATTGTTAATTATTTTGGACAATGCCCAATTTTTAAAAACTCAAGACGGTATCCTGTTTACTGTGAAAATGGAGACAAACACAGTTCTTGAAGGTTTAAATATTTATTGTACGGAACGATTAAGCGATGATTCATATGTATTGGGAACAATTTCCAAAGGTATCTATCACATTGATAAAGACGGTAAGCTATTGCGAACCATAGACCAACGTAAAGGTTTAAATAACAACACCATTTTATCTATCTATCAAGATAAGGATGATAATCTTTGGTTGGGTCTGGATAATGGTTTGAGTGTTGTCAACATTAATTCGAGATTTAATGAATATTTAGATAATCTAGGTAGATTGGGATTGGTATATACCTCTCAGTTTTATAATGAAAATTTATACTTAGGTACAAATCAAGGATTGTTTTTAAGGCATGAAGAAAGTGAAGGCGATTTTAAAATGATCGCTGGTACGGAAGGTCAGGTATGGAGTCTTGATTTAATAGATGGCACTTTGTTTTGTGGGCATAATAAGGGAACCTATGTGGTTAAAGGGGACAATGCTACTTTAATTTCCAAACTTCCAGGAACGTGGGGAGTAAAAGTTTTTGATGAAGCTTCCAACTTTTTAATTCAAGGCAATTATGATGGGCTTTCATTTTTGAAAAAGCAGGAAGGAAATTGGATTTTTGCGAATAAAATTTCTGGTTTTGATACCTCAAGTAGGTTTTTCGAAGTCATGACCGACCAAAAGATTTTGGTTAATCATGAATATAAAGGGTTGTTTGAATTGACTCTTGACAAAGAAAATCAAAAGGTTTTACACACTGAATCCCATCCTATTATGGGATATGGTTCAAGTATAGCCAAATATCAAGGGGATATTGTTTATGTGTCACTTGATGGAGCTTTTGTAAAGCTTACCGATAGTTTAGCTTTTGAGGCTGATGAAAACTTAAATAATTTACTTTTTGATGCAGCCGGTGGTGTTAATGGAATTTTGTTACCAGATGAAAAAGCGGAGAGACTTTGGTGCTTTACCGAAAATGGATTATCCTATATTTACCCCCGTACTTTCAATGCTTCCTTAAATATTGATATAATTCCAATACCCGATTTTTTTAGGCATAGTTTGGGAGTTTCCGGTTTTGAAAATCTGACGCATATAAAAGATGAGCAATACCTTATAGGTGTTTCTAATGGGTTTGTTATGCTAGATGTGGACAAGGTAAAAGATGCGTCCTATTCGGTAAGTATTAATGATATTTACACTACAAGTGCATTGATGGATGTGACCAAAATGTCTATGGATTCGGGACAGGAAATTGACTTTGATGAGAATAGCATTTATTTTGATTACAGTGTTCCCCAATATAATAAGTATACAGAAGTAAGCTATCAGTATCGATTAATGGGTCTTTTTGAAGAGTGGAGTGTTTGGAGCAGCGGTGCCGATGTCACGTTCAACAATCTTGATTATGGGGATTATACCTTTATGGTTAGGGCGAAAGTGGGAAACATACTGACGAAAAATGTAGCGAAATTTGACTTTACGGTTAAAACACCGTGGTATTTATCCATAGTGGCGTTTGTATTCTATTTCTTGGGGCTTATAATAGTTTTCTTTACAATTCATAGATTGTATAATTCCTATTATACCAAAAAGCAGAATAGATTATTGGAGCTTGAAAAGAAAAAACTTAAACGTAATAAATTAAAGACCGAAAAGGAGTTGATCCAAGTAAGGAATGAAAAATTACAAAGCGAGATAGATTCAAAGAACAGGGAATTGGCAATATCAACGATGAGTATTGTTAAAAAGAATCAATTTTTGAATGCAATAAAGGAAGACCTCAATAACGTAGAGAAATCCAATCAGATCAAATCAATTATCAAGACCATAAACAACAATATTGAGAATGAAGATGATTGGAAATATTTTGAAGAGGCCTTTAATAATACGGATAAGGACTTCTTACATACCCTTCTGGAAAAGCATCCAAGTTTAACTAACAATGACTTAAAATTGTGCGCCTACCTAAGGCTTAATTTAACATCCAAAGAGATTGCACCATTGCTAAATATTTCGATTAAAAGCGTAGAGGTGAAAAGATATCGTTTGCGTAAAAAGATGAATCTGCCTCATAAGTCTGGCTTAACCGAGTATATAATTTCCCTTTAAAACCATACACCTCTAATTGACACCACTACATTACCTTAACAGGAGTAAATTCTAGTATGTTTTTGGTGACTAATCGATTGGTTTAAATTTCTTAATTATAATGATTTGAACTGGTGTAAGTTGCAATATTCATAATAACAGGCACCTTAAATTGTCAATGTAGTTTTTTTGTATAGGTTCTAATATCGTTAAGGGTATCATAATGTCTTTACATTTGGGAATAACCAAAATTTACTAGAAAATGAGATGTGGAATTGTAACATTAATTGTACTTCTGTATACGGCATTCGGATTTTCCCAAACCAAAACGGTAACCGGAACGGTTTCTGATAGTTCAGGTCCCATTCCTGGAGTAACTATTGTGGAAAAAGGAACAGCCAATGGCGTCGTCACTGATTTTGATGGTAAATATGCCATCAATAATATTTCAGCAGAGGCAGTTCTTGTATTTAGTTACCTTGGCTATAAGAAAGTAGAGCTTGTTGTGGGGCAGCAAGAAACCATTGACGTATCTATGGAAGAAGACACCCAAGCGCTCGAAGAAGTGGTTGTGGTGGGTTATGGAACGCAACGAAAAAGTAATGTGGTAGGTTCGGTTGTGAGTGTTGAGGTCAATGACGCTACTGCGATACCAACAACCAATGTGTCAGAAATGCTAAGGGGAAGGGCCGCTGGTGTTCAGGTAAATTTAGGGGACGCAAGACCCGGTGGTGCATCAAATATTGTTATTAGAGGAAATGTTTCCGTAGCACCAAATGGCAATTCGCCATTGATTATAGTAGATGGACTACCATTTGACAATTTGAACGATGTTGCGCCTGATGATATTGCCAGTATCGAAATTTTAAAGGACGCCTCTTCTACGGCCATTTATGGTTCCAGAGCATCAAATGGGGTAATATTGGTCACCACCAAGAAAGGGGTGTTGGGTAAGTCGACTATAAATTACAATGGCTATACCACTGTTCAAACGATTACGCGAAATTTCAACCTATATGATGGATCTCAATTTATTGACTTAAGAAGGGAGGCCAATAGAAATAGGTTTACAGGGGATTATCTTAGAGATGAGAATATATTCAGTCCCTTTGAGTTGGATGCTATTGAGAATCGTGAATTTGTTAATTGGGAAGACAGAGTCTTAAGAGATGCTATAATACAAAGTCACTCCTTAAGTTTTTCATCAGGAACAGAAAAGACCAAGATTTTCTCAAGTCTTAATTACTTCTCGCAAGAGGGCATTATACCAAACTCTAGTTTTGATCGCGGTACTTACAAATTGAACCTTGAACATAAACTATCAGATAGACTAACTTTTAGGGGAATATTCAATTACCAAAACGCCAATCAAAATCAGGAAACAGGAGGCTTGAATTTTACCACCATCACCCCATTGGCAAAACCTTTTACGGATGATAACGAGTTAATAAAGTTTTACTTGGGGTCTTCCATTACAGCGGTTAATCCGCTGTGGGATCAAAGAGAGTCTACAGATAAAACTAAGATTAACCTAACCGATGTCAATCTAAACCTTACCTATGACTTTACGCCGTATTTGAGTTACACCCTAAACACTTTTCTTAGAAATAGAAATACCAATAGGGGAATTTACAGGACCTCATTACATTCTGCAGGGGATGAAGGTATAGGTGGTATTGGAGTGCTGTCGAATACACTGTTCAAACAAGTCTTAATTGAAAACATCGTAAACTATGCTCCACAGATTGGTGAAAACCATAGGTTAGACATTACCGGTGTACAAGCTTTTGATGAACAGGCCAATGAGTATACCCAAATTGATAAGTCTGGCTTTACCAATAATGCGCTTGGATTTAATGGTGATGCCACCACTTTGCTTGCGAATGTAAGGAACGTTTCGGAACGAAGACTGCTATCCTTTTTGGGTAGGGTCCGTTACGGGTATTTGGACAGATATTTATTGGAGGCTACGGCAAGGGCTGACGGGGCTTCTGTATTTGCAACCAATAATAAATGGGGATTTTTCCCGGCTGTTTCCCTTGCGTGGAAAATGCATGATGAACCATTCATGCAAAATATAGAGAGCATAGACGAAATGAAATTTAGGGTCAGCTACGGTGCGACAGGAAATCAAGGTATAAATTCATTGGAGTCCTTGGGTGTTGCCAGTGATAGGCCGTATGTATTTGGTGGCCAAACGGTAGGTGGATCAACGGCCTCTGCGCGTTTGCCGAATCCGAATCTAAAATGGGAGACTACAACTACATTGAATACAGGTATCGATTTTAGATTATTCAATAATCTTTTTGATGGTACTGTAGAATTTTACAAAGCAAATACTACTGATTTGCTTCTTGACAGAGCCATTGCCGGAACAACAGGTTTCAACGTAATACGATTTAATGTTGGAGAATTGCAGAATCAAGGTCTGGAAGCATCCTTGAATTCTAACTTTATTAGGAAGGAAAACTTCAGGTGGACTATGGGGCTTATTTTCTCCAAAAACAGAAACGAGGTTATTTCCCTTACTGGTGAAACTGATGATAATGGAAATCCTATAGATATTACGGATAGTTCTGGAAGACGACTATCCATAGGCCAATCCATCAACAATATTTGGTTGCCGAAATATGATGGTATCTATCAGGAAGGTGATGATATCACCAGTTCTGGTAATCCATTGGCGCAACCCGGTGATGTGCGAGTGGTGGACCAGGATGGGAATGGCCAAATAGATAATCGTGACAATGTATTTACCAACACAGATCCGGATTGGTACGGGTCCATTACGAATACTTTTAACTACAAGAATTTTGAACTCTTTGCCGATGTGTATATCGTTCAAGGTGCAACAAGATTGAACACGGTTCTTGCAAACGGTGAATTATGGAAAGGGGCTATTAATGGGATAAGAACCAAATATTACACACCTGAATTTCCTTCCACGGAATACCCCAGACCAAAACCGGATACGCACTTACATCTTTTTCCATTTGCCGTTCGTGATGCATCCTATCTGCGTTTAAGAACCCTGACATTGGGCTACAACATCCCGAACAGATTCCTTTCAAAAATTGGGTTCCAGGGTGTAAAGCTATATGCCACAGGTACCAACTTGTTCACCTTTACCGATTTTAGATCGTATAGTCCTGAACAAAACCCTATAAATGAATTTAATGCAACTGCGTTTCCTGAAACCAGAAATATTACCATTGGAACCAATATAACATTTTAAGATACCAGTTTGAATTACGTATTGATGAAACAAATCAAAAAAGGTGCTTCGGGAATTATTCCCAATAATTGTCGGGAATGCCAATTAAAAATAAATAAATAGCAAAAGATGAAAATTATAAATAGTTATTTGTTGTCGAAAAGACTTTTTGCGATGCTTTTTGTGCTTACGCTTTCTACGTCTTGTGAGCAAGATTTTTTAGAAGACAAGTTGTTATCCGACACTTCGGTTGATTTCTTGTACTCTTCACCAGAAGGCCTTGAAACTGCCGTAGTCGGCCTTTATACCTTAAATAGGACCATTTACGAGGATAATAGATTAAATGGCACCATTCCATTGATATTGCAGGCAAAGAGTGATTTGTCTGCTGGGATAACCGGTGAAGTTTCGTTGTACAGCAGACTCTTATGGGGGGCAAGTCTGGGTGATTTTGGAACTTCAGAGGGAATTAATGCCTATTGGGTGTATTACTACCAAATTATAGATCGGGCTAATGCGGTTATCCAAGGAGCTGAGAATTTGACCGATATCGATATGGATAGAAGAAATCAAATTCTGGCTGAAGCAAAGACCATGCGTGCCAATTCTTATTTTATCCTTTACCGACTTTTCAATAATATATTCGTAACCACAGAACCTACAACACCTGAAAATGCTTTTGATCTGCCTCAGGATGCATCTTCTGAAGAGGAAATCTTCTCCTTGTTACAGTCAGATTTGGATTTTGCCATTGAACACCTTAATTATAATCCGGAGCAATTTGGCAGATGGAGCCAGGGAGCCGCAAGGCATTTACGGGCAATGGTCGCCCTTTGGGAAAGTGATTGGACAGAGGCCGCTGCCCAAACCGATGCCATTATAGAAAGCGGTAATCATAGCTTAACAGCTACTACGCAGGAGGTTTTCGCGGGCAACCTTAATCATTCCGAAACCTTATTTGCCGTGAATTTTGAATTCCAAACCATTGGTGGGGGTAGCCCTCATATTTTAAATTGGAACATGGTGTCTTCGTACGCAGAAGCCCCGGGTCTCGTACAATCTATTGAAAATGGGGGAGCTGGAGTAGGATTTATTTCCTTGAATAATTATATGATTGATCTGCTCAATGAAGATACTAATGATAGTAGAAAAAATAGTTCATACTATATTTTTGATTATTTATACAATGATGAAGCAACTCTTCCTGCAGGTAAACAATTGGGAAATCCGCTGGACTTATATGAAAATAGTGAAACGGATCAAAATGAATTTATGCTTTATTACCGCAGGCAAAATCCAGGGGTGATAAAGTTCTTTGATGAAAATGTGGAACCCACCGATCGCAATCATTTTAAGAACATCATGATTTACAGATTGGCGGAAACTTACCTCATCGGTGCCGAAGCCCACATGATGCTGGGCAATACATCTAAAGCATTGGAATACCTCAATACTGTTAGAGCTAGGGCAAATACAGCTGCAGTTTCTGAAATAGATTTGCAGGCCATATTGGATGAAGGGGCAAGAGAATTGGCTTTCGAGGGCCAACGTTGGTTTACATTAAAAAGAACTGGAAAATTGTTCGAATTTCTATTGGACCATATGAACAATGATAACCTCAATGAATCCTATCCCGAAGGAAATCCAAAAGTTATATTAAGGGAATACATGCAAAATTGGCCAATACCCCAGCAACAAATTGATCTTTTGGGACCAAACTATCCTCAAAATGATGGATATAATTAACCTATAAATCTGGTAAACTTAAAAACTACGACATGAACCGTAACAGTATTAAAAAGTACATAAAACGTTTGAATTTACCCTTAACTTCAATATTTATGTTGTTTGGGATATTAAGTGTTATAATTTCTTGCCAGGTCGAGGATGATATCCCTCCCAAGTCGGCCTATGTAGCACCTGATCCTGAGCCTGTTGGGGCAGATTGTACCTTCGGTGTAATCGTTCCCGATATTACAGAAGGAATAGACTTTGAATGTGGCGCTCCCGAAATTACGTTTTTTGGGGAGAGTGATGGATCCATTACTATCGAACCAATCGATAATCCGAACAAAGAAGGAATAAATACTTCTGAGAAGGTCATAGAGGTAACCCAAACAGAAGGCGTAGCATCCTTCGCAGGTTTTTTCTTTGATTTGGCGGCTAAGATTGATTTCTCCGAGAAACAAACCATAAGGATAAAGGTTTTTTCCCCTGCCGCCGGTCAAGATGTTAACTTAAAACTGGAAGATAGTACAGACGGTTCCATTTCAACAGAGGTCATGGCCACCTCCACTGTTGCCGGGGAATGGGAAGAGCTGGCGTTTGCCTTTTCCCCCGGTGATACCGATAAATTTGACAGAATGGTATTGTTCTTCAATTTCTTAGGCGAAAAAGATGCACCTACGGTCCATTATTACGACGATATTGTTTTGTCCGATGGTAGTGCACCAGAGGAACCTGTGGGCACTGTTACAGAACCAAGTGTTGCAGCCTCTGACCCAACTGTTCAAGAGGATAAAGTTATCTCACTTTTTAGCGATGTGTACTCCAATGTCGTTGTTGACACTTGGCGTACAGAGTGGTCCGATGCAACGCTAGAGGACATTACTATCAATGATAATAATATCAAAAAATATAGTGCATTGAATTTTGTTGGGATCGAAACCGTTGCCAACCAAATTGATGCAAGCTCGATGACGCATTTTCATGTTGATATTTGGACTGCAGATGCTACAGCGCTAAGGATCAAGTTAGTAGATTTTGGACCTAATGGTGCTTTTGACGGTGGTGGGGACGATGTGGAACATGAAATTGTAATAGAAGCCCCTACTCAACAGGAATGGGTGGCGTTGGACATTCCACTTTCTGACTTTACAGGCTTGACCACAAGAGCCAATATTGCACAACTGATATTGGTTGGAAGTCCGTCCAAAGAGAATACTACGTATGTGGACAATGTGTATTTCTATGATATTTCAGGTGTTTCGACCGAGCCTAGTGCCGCTGCACCCACACCATCGGTTGCAGCATCAGATGTAATATCGATGTTCAGCGATGCTTATACGGATGTTCCCGTAGATACGTGGAGAACGGATTGGTCTGCGGCAACGTTGGAAGATATCGAGATAGGCGGTAATGCGTTAAAGAAATACAGTGGATTGAATTTTGTGGGTATCGAAACCGTGGCCAACCAAATTGATGCTTCGGAAATGGAGTTTTTCCATACCGATGTTTGGACCGCGGATGCTACAGAGATCAGAATAAAG
>JBBSKR010000024.1:0-25096 GCA_038256135.1 Flavobacteriales bacterium
AGAAATATTATTTAGTTCCAATTTCTTAAGGGAATCTATTTCATTCTGCAGGGCCTTGATTTTCCTTTTGTTAGAGGGAATTATCATCATCTTACTTCCTTGATTCGATGGATAACTGGGCGTGCTGTTGGAGCTGCCAGGCAAAATGTACGTTGAGTTATCCTTGCCTGTAGAATTGGCTGTCGTTCCATAATTATCCAAATCATCTATCCGTTGGTTTAAGTATCTAAGTTCTCTCAAAATGTGCGCATTTTGATCTGGGTTCAAAAAAGCAGATCTTGCTCCCGAACTCTCCTTTTGTTTTTTCCTTAAGTCATCCAAATATCGTTGGGACTGTTCTTCATCCCTTTCTTGAAGTTGTGTACGTCTGGCTTCGGCTATAGTCGCCAACAAGGAACTCAGCTCCCCCTCCGTCATTGTAATCATACTTTTTTCATCAGTCTTCGCGCTTTGTGCGAGAAGACCGACCGTAAAAAATAAACACATACTAACTACTGTAAATTTCATCCTATAAGACATTGCTATCATATTAAAAATTTAATTTGTAGCCTATTGATATCCTGTGTATATCTACGAAATTATGAGCAGTGTAATCTGCAAATAGCTTCCCGCCGAGAACATTGAAGGATGTTCCCAACACCAGATTAGGGCTAAATGTACTCTCTCCTACGGCATTGTTGTACCCAAGTCCTAAACCTGCATAGGGTTCTAAGATAACCCCGGCATCTACTTTGAATGGTATAACCACGTTGGCGTTCAATCCGAATCCTGTGTCCTTACCAGGGGCAAGATATACGTCAGGCATAAATATAAAGGGAGAATTGGAAAATGCGTAGTTACCACGGATACCAATGACCATGGACACTTCATTAGCAATGGCTAAACCTGTGAACACGGACATTCCCTGTTTTACGACCCACCCAGTAGCTACCCCATTGTTAGCGGTTTCCGTCGTCATGATGGTATCACCGTTCTCATCTGTGGTTATTTTGGTTTCCGATGGTCGGCTCATTTGAGGTGCAATTCCTGAACCTTGTTGTGCTCCTGAGATAATAACGGTCTTGTCTTGATCTCGACCTTGCAATGCACCGTCCAGATTGTTGATCTTATCGTTGTTCCTCTCGATTTTTCTATCTAATTCGTTCAATTTATCCAGAATTTTCTGAGAGGCATCCTCTTGACGCACTGCTGGTAAGTTATCGCGATAGGCACCATTATTTACCTCTAACAATAAACGCTCGAGACGATCCATTCTTTGATCCGCTGTTTGCGGCTTTTGAGAATCTTTGTCAACACCTTCGATTACTTTTTCAATAAGTGCTTCAAGTTCTTTCGGCGTCATCTGAACTTTTGAACCCTTGGCCTCTTTGTAATATTCCTTGGACGAATTTTTGGAACCAAGTTCGTTAGTATTACTTGAATTATCCTTATCCCGCTCTAAACTTTTCTTTTCTTCGATAATTGCTACCGCTTTTTTGGTATCGTTATTTTTATAGGCATCCGAAAGTTCGGATTCCAGTTCATCGATTCTCTTTTCATATTCACGAGAGCTTTTCTCTACATTTTCATCGATTTCGTTCTGTAAGATATCATCCGTATCGTTTGATTTTTTACCTAATTGGATACGAGCACCGACCGTGAACATGGTATGTTGCCGTAATTCATCTGGATCAATAATATTTTCCAGGTCACTGGTAGCACGTTCCGTCGTATACAGCATATTGGCCTCTCCGAACAATTCGAAGTTTCTACCAACGGGTACGTTCAGTCCAAGACCGCCCTTAGCGAAATAGCCGGAAGACGCGCCGGTAAGTCCATCCTTACCTACGTAGCTAACTTCATACACGTTCAGATACCCACCACCTAACGTAAGGTAAGGTACCAATCCTCGGGAAACATTAAGTTTTGCGATAAAATCACCACCGTACATTCCCATATCGTCCCAGTCAGTAGAAATTTTATCATCCCTAGTAGCTTGATAATAATATCCTCGTATTCCGATATATTGGTTTAAATCAAAGCCGACCTTTCCCCCAATGAAATAGGCATCCGCCAAATTACTTTCGGAATCAAAATTCAGGTAGGAAACCGCCGGCTCCACGACCAGTTTGAATCCGCCCAGTCCTCCCGAGAATTTATTATAGTACGCCCTGTCCAATTTGCTAAACTGTTCTGGACTGCGACCACCCAAATAGAGTTGTAGGCCCGCAAGAACGGACCAGTTATACATTTGACTCGTATCGCCATCACCAAAAAGATCTTCAATTTCTCCTTGCTCTTGGCCTTCTTGAAACAATACCGATGCAGGATTTAGGTTGAATACCGTATTTTTTGCTTCAAGGTTCAGGAATAGACGATCAGACAATTTGATTTGGGTTCCCAACCCAAGGTTTGCATAAATCTGTTTCGATTCGAGTTCATCAGAAGCTCCATCGGTTGCCGAGATATCAACATTCAGTCTTTGAACCCCTGCCCCTAAAGTCAGGTATGGCACAAAGGTACCCCGTGTTGGAATATTTGCTTTAAATTCACCACCGACCCTTTGAACCTCCACATTTCGTGAATTGAAATTATCTTCAAAATCTTCTGAGAAGATATCGAATCCATCAATCGTATTCTTCAAATCAATAGACTTTTCATAGACCCCCCTTAGTTCAATGGCCTCTCCGAATCCAAAACCGATTCTTCCTCCGATCATCAGACCGTCTTCGATACCTACGTTCTTATCGAACCAATTGTAGCTTGCAGTCGGTTGTATGGTTACAGTAACATCCTTCATTTGGGCGTTAACACGAACCGCAATAAACGCTATGGTACAAATGGTAATAATATTTTTCATATAATTCTTAAATTAAAAATCGGTTAAAGTTTATATATTTATTCCTTCTACTAATATTTTAATAATTGCTCAGACAATCTCTTCGTATTAAGTAAAATGTCACTTTACGGAACAATTTCATATAATGAATTTGCCGTTTCTATTGCCCGATTTACAAAATCTATCATCTTGAATCACAGCTTAAACCGAGATTCTTTACTCCTAACTTTCAGCATGTAAAAGTGCAGTACATTCTTTTAATTCAGTACCTTTATGCATTATATTATTAACTCTTTCTATGCAAAAATTATTTCTAAAATAATATCGATATTGATGCTTAGGCCTTTATATTTGCCGTAAATGGAACAAACAATAAGGAAAATTCTTTAAAAATTTTTTAACAGGAAATGGAAGGGAGTTGTTGGAAATATAAGATGTTCTAGTACTATCTGTAGCCCGGTGAACATAAGTAGAATACATGAAAAACTTACTTACAAACCGAATAAATCTTAAGGGATACAGTGTGATATAAATTATCCTTTAACTCGAATTTGTCTAGTAATATTAAGAAGATTAGCTTAGCATTCTGCTGTAAGGTAAGATTTAATTGCTGGTGCCGATAATTTCATTCGGTTTTCAAAAATTGGGGATATTTATTTACTCTTGATTCATAAGAAAAATTTTCGAAACCAAAAATGAAGCAATATCACCCATAGGTATGCATGATTCTACTATTAAATGCAGCCTAGCCTAATACTTAGTGGAAAATAACGGAGTCGACCGGTGGACCCTTGCCTACCAGAATTGTATTATGAAAAGAAAATGCAGGTATTCAAATTTAAAATAGCACGCCATAAGCACGCCATTGAATAAAAAAGCAGCTACATTTTACCGTAACTGCTTGATAATTAAGTGGTCCCACTTGGACTCGAACCAAGGACCACCTGATTATGAGTCAGGTGCTCTAACCAGCTGAGCTATAGGACCCGCGAATTGCGGATGCAATATTACCACTTATTTTCAATCGGCACAAACATATTTAAGGCTACTTCCCTATTTCTTGACAGAGTTCTACCAACACGCCATTGGCACTCTTGGGGTGTACAAAGGCCACCCATTTATTGTCTGCCCCTTTTTTGGGCTCCTCGTTCAGCAGCATAAAGCCTTCGGCTTTTAACCTTGCCATTTCCGCTTTGATATCATCCACCTCAAAGGCCACATGGTGTATGCCTTCTCCCCTTTTCTCTAAAAACTTAGCTATCGGTCCGTTGGGCTCCGTTGCCGCCAGTAATTCTATTTTATTGGGACCATTTTTAAAGAAGGATGTGAGCACCCCTTCAGTGGCAACTTCCTCTTGTTTATAGGGAGCTACGCCCAATAATTTTTCAAAAAGTGCATTGGAGGCTTCCAAGTTTTTTACGGCAATGCCCAAATGTTCAATTTTTTTCATACGCTATTTTCTTCTGTACCCGTTGCATAGCAATCAAGATACATTTTTCTATGTACTTTTGCAGTATGGAAACGCAAAGACAACGTAAAATAGCTGGAGTCATTCAAAAGGATATTGTAGACATTCTACAAAAGGCCGCCATTGACGGTGGACTTCGTAATACCCTTATCTCTGTTTCCAAAGTTTCCGTAACTACGGACCTGTCCCTTGCGAAGGTATATGTGAGTATTTTTCCGAACGAAAAGGCTCAGGAATTATTGGAAGGTATAAAATCCAATCAACCTCTAATAAAACACGACCTCTCGCAACGTACCCGAAACCAATTGCGTAGGGTGCCAGAACTTTTGTTCTATCTAGACGATTCGTTGGATTATATCGAAAACATTGAAAAGTCATTGAAGCGGGAAGAGAATCCTATGGAAAACAGGGATTTGTTGCCGAAACGAAAAAAGTCCTGATCTTTTGAATTTTGCCCTGTATATCGCCAAACGATATGTGCGTTCCAAAAGCACCCAGAACGCTGTCAACATCATTAATTTTATCACCTTTCTGGTTATTGTCATCGGTTCTGCGGCATTGTTTATTGTACTTTCCGCTTTCGCGGGGTTAAAAACTTTTAGCCTTTCCTTTTCAGAGTCTTTTGACCCACAACTAAAGGCCCTGCCTGTAGCGGGAAAAACATTTTCCCTTTCTCCTGAACAAGAACAAAAACTTAGGGAAGTGGAAGGCCTAGCCTTTTATTCCAAAGAATTGGAGGAAAAGGTTTCCCTGGAACACCGGGGTAAAAACCATATCGCCTATATCAAAGGTATTGATAGTAATTACACTAAAGTCACAGGAGTGGATAGTACCTTGTACATGGGCGACTGGACTATTAACGGATCACAAGTAGTTGCTGGTATAGGTATCGCCAATATTTTGGGTATTTCTATCAACCAGTTCCGCAGTCCTATACAAATTTATGCCTTCAAGCCAGGCAAAGGCTCCATTTCCCAGCAAAGTATTTCTTCCTTATACAATCAATTGCCCATGGTCATCGGCGGCGTGTATGCCGTGGAGGCCGATTTGGATAACAAATATGTTTTCGCGGACCTTGCCCTAACTCAAGCTATCTTGGAGAAAGATTCGCTACAGCTATCCGGTATAAATTTTAAATTGGAAGAAGGGATAGATCCCGATGCCATAAAACCAGAAATCAATGCCATTTTAGGTAGTGGCGTGCAGCTTAAAAATAGGCAGGAATTAAATAGCACCCTCTATAAAATGTTAAATACGGAAAATGTGGCTACCTACCTTATTTTTACATTGGTGCTTATTATTGCCTTATTCAACGTGGTAGGTGCCATTATCATGATGATTTTGGACAAACAACAGAATTCCAAAACGCTCTACAGCCTTGGGACGACCATTACCGAATTACGCCGTATTTATTTTGTACAAGGCGTTTTGGTGACCGGATTTGGCGGATTGATCGGAGTCCTCATCGGGTTAGTGCTCATCTGGTCCCAACTTACCTTTGGTTGGTTGCGAATTACTCCTTCCTTAGCTTATCCTGTAAAATTTGAGTTGATAAATATTGCAATCGTTTTGGCAACCATTGTCATCTTAGGAATTATAGCTTCTAAAATTGCCAGTAGCAGAATCAATAAAAAGTTGATCGCCGCTTAGGCCAGGCTAAAATTATAATCCCCGAATTTCTCCAAAACCTCATCAAAAGCCGCAAAAACAGATTCAGAATCGTCACTTGTTACCATTTTCATACGGTACTCCTTAAAATTGGGAATTCCTTTAAAGTAATTGGTATAATGTCTTCTGGTCTCAAATACCCCTAAGATTTCCCCTTTCCAATCGATGGACATTTGTAGGTGGCGGCGAGCGGCATCGACGCGTTCTTCCATGGTGGGTGGTTCTAAATGGGTGCCCGTTTCAAAATAATGTTTTATTTCCCTAAAAATCCAAGGGTAACCAATACTCGCACGGCCGATCATGGCGCCATCCAATCCAAATGCATCGCGCATTTTCATAGCAGCTTCTGGGGTATCCACATCGCCATTACCAAATACCGGAATATGCATTCTTGGATTGTTCTTGACTTTCGCTATCGGTTCCCAATTGGCATTGCCTTTGTACATTTGTGCCCTAGTACGCCCGTGAATGGAAATCGCTTTGCACCCCACATCCTGTAAGCGTTCTGCAACCTCAACAATTTTAATGGAATCATCGTCCCACCCTAAGCGGGTCTTGACGGTAATGGGTAATTTGGTATGTTCCACCATGGCCTTGGTCAAGGAAACCATTAAATCAATGTCTTTAAGAATTCCTGCGCCCGCACCTTTGGATACCACCTTTTTTACCGGACAGCCAAAATTGATATCAATAATATCCGGATTCGATTTTTCAACTATCTCCACAGACTGTAACATGCTATCCAGGTTAGCGCCAAAAATCTGAATCCCAACCGGGCGTTCCTTTTCATAGATGTCCAATTTCATTACGCTCTTGGCTGCATCACGGATCAACCCTTCCGACGAAATAAATTCGGTATAGACCACATCGGCACCTAGTTCCTTGCAAAGCGCGCGAAAAGGGGGGTCGCTCACATCTTCCATAGGTGCTAAAAGCAACGGAAAATCAGGTAATTGTATATCTCCTATTTTAGGCACGGACTTTTCTAATTTTGGGATGCAAAGTTATATAAAAATACGAGACTTCAATAAGTAGGTCATTGCGAGGAGCTAGGTTATCAAATTCAAGTATTTCATGGTTCTGATTGCGACGAAGCAATCTGCTGCTTTATTTGGAAAAAAGTAACAGTTTACCACTTCGTATTTAACTTCGCAATCGGTTTTAAAAAGCGCTAATGCTCTTGTAAAGAAAGATAAACGTTTTGCGTTATCAAAGAAATCTCTCGTTGGACACTCCTAATTATGCCTTCCTCTCGTTCGGACCTCACTCGTCAGAGACAAGAAGGGGGCAATCCGATGATTAAACCTTGGTGCTGACTTGTGAAAACGGGGAGTTATTCACTTGGCATAAGCTATGTCAGGCTGGTTCATCGTTAACTTTAATGGAACAGATGGCTTCATTGCCTTATGGATTTCTGAAAACCGTATAAATTTTTAATCTGGCTTCTCGTAAAGACGTTTTCGGTGAGGGTCTTCGTCTGCGCTCAGACTGACAATTCTCAAATTCAAAGTAAAAAGATTGCTTGGTCGGAATTTAGCGGCAGTAATAAATTAGAATTATTGTCAAAGCTCGCAAAGACGTGTTCCATTTTGGTCTTCGACTGTGCTCAGACTGACATCATACTAAAATGTAAGTTTTGCCTCAACTTTCTCGCCCTTACGGTCCACCAACACTTTAGTAGTGTTGCCTTCTTCAAATGAAGATAGCGCCCGCATATAACTCATCATATCGATTACCGTACTATCACCCAATTGAATGACAATATCCCCTTTTAGCAGCCCGGCCTTATCAGCTGGTCGATTTTCGGTAACGCCATCGATACGCATCCCTTTCCCATCAAACAGATAATCGGGCATGATTCCCAAAGCCACTTTGAAACGGGGGACTTCCTCGCTTTCATTCTTTGTTTTACGGAAAGCCAATTTAGCATTGTCGTTCAGTTCCAAAATAATCGATTCAATATACTTTTGAATTTGTTGCATGCCTTCGAAATTCAACTTTTCGGTGTCGTCACTAGGCTTATGGTAGTCTTCATGCTGCCCCGTAAAAAAGTGAAGCACGGGAATATCTTGCAGATAAAAGGAGGTGTGATCCGAAGGGCCCACGCCCGATTCCCCCAAGACCAATTTGAAATCGGTATTTGCAGCGTTCAACACCTGGTTCCATATGGGGCTGGTTCCCGTGCCCGTAATGGACAAGGTATTGTCTACCCGTAGCCGACCAACCATATCCATATTTAGCATATAATTTACTTTGGACAGGTCTATAGTTGGATTTTTAGTAAAATAATTGGAGCCTAATAGGCCCATTTCCTCCCCGGAAAATGCCATAAACAAATAATTGTTCCCTTGAAAACCTTCCTTTTGCAGGCCGGAAGCCAACTGTAATAGTATGCCAACGCCACTGGCATTATCGTCAGCGCCATTATGAATGGCCTCGCCTTCGGCATATAACGAGCCTTCCCCGCCCATGCCCAAATGGTCGTAGTGTGCCCCGATAATAATGGTTTTATCCGCGCTATTATCCAAAAACCCTAGAACATTGGTGCCGGTGATGGTACTATCACCATTTACAAATTGTACTTGGGAATGGGGGTCCGCCTTTGGCTTGAACGTAAAGGTTTGAAAATACGTCCCCACATTCCCTTTTGGGGAAAGTCCCAAATCTTTAAAACGCCCTTCCAAATATTGTGCTGCCTTTTGTTCTTCTACCGTTCCGGTTTCCCTACCTTTTAAGGCGTCATTGGCCAAAAAGGAAATATCATCCTTTAAGGTCACGGGTGTAGACTTGTCCCCCGAACAGGCCATCAATACCAATAAAAGGAACGGAATTAAAAATTTTTTAGCCATTTTTGATGTGTATTTGAGCTAAAATTAAGCATCCTATGAGAATAATAATCTTGCTTGCCCTTCTATTTGCAATTGGCAGTTGCAAAACAGAGCCTAAGAAAAGTGAAGTTCCTACAGAAGTAAGGCCTTCTTTAATGGCAGGAAACGACACCTTGATCTATCCCGAGGAAAAATATTTTAAAAACATACGTCAAATTACCTTTGGGGGAGACAATGCGGAAGCCTATTGGAGTTGGGACGATGAAAAGCTGATATTTCAATCCAACAATGAGGCATGGGGAATGAACTGCGATCAGATGTTTTTAATGGATAGTGAAGAAACTTTTAAGGATAGCATTCCCCCTATGGTCAGTACCGGCATGGGCCGCACCACATGCGCCTACTTCTTACCGGACAACCAGCATATTGTATATGGTTCTACGCATATGGTAGATGCAGAGTGCCCCGAGGTGCCCTTACGTAAAAACGGGAACTATGTGTGGCCCGTTTACGATTCCTTTGACATATTTGTGGCCGATCTAGATGGGAACATTACTGCACAGCTGACCAAAGAACCCGGATATGATGCAGAAGCTACGGTATCGCCCAAAGGGGATAAAATCGTATTTACTTCTACCCGAAGTGGTGACCTGGAACTCTATACCATGAATTTGGATGGTACCGAAGTGAAACAAATAACAAACGAATTAGGTTATGATGGCGGAGCCTTCTTTTCTCCAGATGGCACCAAACTCATCTTTAGGGCGTCTAGGCCGAAAACACCCGAAGCCATTAAAAAGTATAAAGATTTGTTAGCTCAAGGCTTGGTCGAGCCCACAGATATGGAACTCTTCATTTGTAATGCGGACGGCAGTGACCTGAAACAGCTTACCTTTTTGGGAAATGCCAATTGGAGTCCGTTTTTTCATCCCTCCGGAAAAAAGATTTTGTTCTCCAGTAATTTTGAAGCGGAAAAAGGTTTTCCCTTTAACCTCTATTTTATAGATATTGATGGTAAAAATCTAGAGCGTGTTACCCATGGGGAAACCTTTGATGCCTTCCCTGTTTTTTCCAACAATGGTAAATACTTGGCCTTTTCCAGCAACCGGAACAATGGTGGTACACGGGACACCAATTTATTTATAGTGGAGTGGCAAGAATGATTTGAGGTCTAAGGGGTTCAAAACATTGGACTATAACCGCTTGCCCTCATCCGTGCTTTTGCTTTTGGAATTATCCGTAATACGGGTATTCCCAAATTTATACCGGAAACCAAAAACGAACAACCTGTTTTCTATTCTGGTAAAAGTGCTGTTATTCTGATCTAGATAGTTTCTGGTAGCAAATTTATTCCCGTCATTAAAAATATCCTCTACCGCCAATGAAATACTGGCCGCTTTGTTCCAGAAAGTTTTTCTTAGGGCCAATCCCAATTTGCCGTACGCTTGTATTCTAGCGTTGCCCTGAACACGAGGGGAAAAATGAGAATAGGTTGCATCTGCAAAAAAAGATTTGTCCTTTAAAAAATTAAAGCTGTTGGTAGCGCGAATATGGGTGGTCCAAATGGAGTTTTCGATAGTGGTATTCGAATTTAAATCGGTAAAACTATCCTCATCATAAAAATGGCTTATCAGAAAAAAGGAATTCCAAAATGTGGTAAAGTCTTTTGAAAAACTTAAATCTGCGCCGTAGTAGTAATTGGTTGCCAAATTGATATACTGTAACCGTAAGATATTTGCTTGATTGTCCTGAAAAAGTTGTTGCGATTGTTCGTTGGACTGTTTCCCTCCAAATACAACAAGTTTATACGCTTTGTCAAAAACATAATCCAACTGAATATAATCCCTATAGGCAGGTTTTAGATTAGGGTTGCCCTCCTCAATGGAATTTACCGTTTGATAAAATTGAAATGGATTTATTACATTATACTTGGGCCTTATGATACGTCTGTAAGACTTCAAGAAGAAACTGTTTTTCTTAAGGGTATACGATAAGGAAAGCGAAGGGAACCAATTTAGGTAGGAAGTGCTGTTCCTGTTGGAGTCCGAATCCAATTTGCCATTGGTATCCGTATATTCCGTTCTCAGGCCCAAATTTAATTTCCAGTTTTCCCAATTGCTATTTAGGCTAACATAAGCAGCATAAATATCTTCATCGTAATTGAAAATTCCATATTCGGTAGGGTTCACGCCAGGTCTTATTTGATCAAAACCAGTTTGAATTATACTTGCCTCAGAATTGATTGCCGCATACCTCAACCCTGTTTCCATGCTATAATACTGGTTCAATGGAAGGGTAAAATCAGTTTGTATGCTATACAAACTGATTATCTGATCGGAAGCAACGTTAAAGTCATTTTCAGAAATAAATTCTGAATTACCATCAACAAAACTATTGTTCAATTCTTGATTACGTTTAAAGTCATAATAGGTATAGTTGGTATTAACCGATACTTCAGCACCCTTATCGTTCAAGAGGTGTATCCAATCAAAATAAAAGGAAGTGTTGAATACATCATTTTCTGAAGTATTCAATCCCTCCAAACTTGCCGTTTGATTTCCATCCGTATCCAAAATATCAGTTTCAGCTATAAACCTCCTAAATCTATTGGGGGTAAAGCTAGTATTGGAAGAAAGGCTGAAGGTATTTTTATCATTGATTTGAACGTCCAAGAATAGATTGAGATTGTGACTTTTTGCCCTATCGATGGACTTCTGTTCGGCAATCCAGGTTTCATTCTCCGTACCATTTTCAAAAAAATTGGTGATTTCGGTATACCTGATCCAGTCCCTATCATCACTAAAACTATAATTAGTAGAAAAGTCAATTTTTTTACCCTTAAAAAAATGGTCCATCCCCAAAGTATGTTTGGGCAAAACCCCTTGGGTGTATCTGTTAAAAACAGACCCATTATACCCTGCCACCAAATTCTTTTTCATTTTAATATCAATCATTAGCCCCCCTTCGGCACTATATTTTGCCGGCGGACTGGTAATGACCACTATAGATTCTACATTACCGGCAGAGTTGCCGGAGAGTAAGTTGATGAGGTCCTCTTGTGGTAGGTTTATGCGTTTACCATTGATCATTACACTTACATTGGGGCTACCGTTAATATACAAGGTGTTGTCCATGACCATAACCCCGGGGGTACGCTTTAAAACATCCCAAATATCATTTTCTGAAAGTGCCGTATTCGCAATATTAAAAACCAGACGGTCCGCGAATTGTTCCAATCTAGGTTTTTGCCGAATTACGGTTACCTCATCCAATTCTTGTGCACTATTTAAAATGAGGTTTTCAATTTTTAGGTTTCCGCTTAATTGAATTAACGGACTTTCAGTAGTGTTTGCAATGTAGCTTGCCGCAACGCGATAGTTCCCTGCGATCAGTTCCGAGAATTCAAAAAATCCTTTATCGTCAGTTACGGTTCCTTTAATAAAATCCCCTCCCTCTTTGAGCAAAAGTACATTTGCCAGAACGATAGGATTCTTTTCGGAATCCAATACAAAACCGGTAAGGCGCAATTCTTGGGAGAACGTGAGGGAAATCATTAGCCCAAAAAGCAGCGTTACAATAAAATCCCTCTTCATGTAAGATTAGTGTTAGGGCTAAAATAGAAAAGTTTATCGGAAATATCTGACAGGGATGTTAAAATTTAACAGTACAAGCTTAAACCGCTGAAAGCGAAATGATCATTGTTATTCTAGCCGCTCCCGTTCCATTTTTTCAATATCCCGCTGGTTATCCTCCAAACGGAAATTACCAAAGTTGTAGGTAAACCCAAATCGTATATATTGTGTTTCAGGTACTGCCAAATAACGGTTGTCCTGATTTAAATACCTAGAATTGACATAGGCATTGGCTTTCCCTAAAAGGTCGTTGGCACTTATACTTAAAATGGCCCGGTTTTTTGAAAATGACTTTCTGAGTCCTATTGTTAGATTCGTAGTTTCCTCAAGTAAATAGGATCCCTGTAAATAACCGGACATGTAGACAAATCCTAATTCACCTTTAAAACTACCGTCCTTAGAAAGGGTGAGGTAATTGGTTAAATCTATATAGGCACCATTTACTTCGTTTTTAAACGATAACGCATCGCTTTGCAAGGCTAGGAAAGTTTCATCTTCATGGAACAGGGAAATGTAGCTGTACAGATACCATTTATTGCTGATCGACTTTCCATACGTAAAATCAAACCCGTAGGAAGTACTTTCCAAAACGTTTTGGGTGATGTCCCTTAAAACCAAATTCTCATTGTCCTGAAACGTAAGGGTAGAGATATATCTACCGTTATCCCTATAATAGAAATCAAAAAAGTATTCTTGATTAAGCGTATAGTTTAAATTAAAATTGTTGCTGAAGTTAGGCGTCAGATTGGGGTTGCCTTCTTCAAAAGTTCGCTCGTTGATATAGGTTCTGAACGGATTCAAATCATCATATCTGGGCCTTTGCAATTTCCTGGAATAATCAAACGAAAGGCTGTGGTTTTCATTAATAGTATGAAGGGCATAAAATGAAGGAAATAGTTCAAAATAATTCAGGTCATTGATGGTGGTCGAATTTCTCGAAATTCCGGTACTCTCAGTCTGTTCTGCTCTTAACCCTGTTTTTAAGCTCCACTTTTCCCAATCTTTTGATAAACTGATATATGCGGCATACACCTTTTCGTCATATCTGTAATTGTCCGATAAATTGGGTATAAATTCCGACCCATTATTCCGAAGGAAATAATCCAAAATGCTTTCAGAATTTATGAAAGATCCCTTGACTCCAGTTTCAAAAGACAGACTTTTCATATTTGTACTGTAATCCAGCTGGGCCGTTTTAATTTCAATTTGCTGATCCGCATTGGTGAAAAAATTAAAATCACGGATAAACGTACCGTCAGGCAAAAAGTAATTAGAACTTACATCTTGGCTGCGGTTAAGGTCAAAATAGGTATAGTGGGCATTTACGCTAAGATTTCCATTGTCCTTAAAACGATGCTTAACCGTAAGGTCTCCCGTTATGTTATTTTTAACTTCATCCAAGAAACTGCCTGTCGTAAACGTAGAATCCAAAACACCCGCGCTATTTTTTATAGTAGTGCCCTGGAAAAAATCAAACTCCTTCTTGGGCTGCAGTAGCGCATTGGAAGTTAGGCTTAGGGTGCTTTTATCGTCTAGCTCATAGTCAACAACAAGTCCCAGACCATGCGTGTTGCTTCTAATGGTTTGGTCAAAGTCCGTATCCCAAATGGAAAAAATACCGGTTTCATTCCTGTAGTTGATTTCATTCAGGGTATTCTTGAATTCCTTTTTAGGGGCATAATTATAACTCGCATTCATGTTCAGTTTGTCGGTCTTATAAAAATGGGATGTTCCAAAATTGTATTTTGGGAAAATGCCCTGAGTGTACCCGGCGCTGACATTGCCCTTATATCCTAGAGACAAATTCTTACTGGTAATGATATTTAAAATGGAGCCCCCTTCCGCATCAAAACTGGCGGGCGGATTGTAGATGACCTCAACGGATTTGATGTTTTCACCTTGATAATTCTCCAAAAGATTTCGCACTTCTTCGGAGGATAATTGCACCTTTCGATTATTTATATAGACCGTTGTAGCTTGGTTTCGCACCTTTAATTCGTCATTCATGATAATCACCCCAGGGGTCTGCCGCAGAATATCCCACGAGTTATTTTGTGAAATCACCGTGTTCTCCACATTAAAAACAATACGGTCTACTTTACGTTCTACCACCGGTCTATTGCCCGTAACGGTAACCTCATTCAGCTCCTCTGCCACTTGTTCAATGATAACAGCTTCTATTTTAGTGTCCTTCACTATTTCAAGAGCTAGAATTTTGGAAGCTTGACCTACATAGCTTGCCTTTAGAAAATAAAGCCCTTCGCTAATGTCTTCCATAGAAAAATTACCGTTCTCATCTGCCGATGTGCCTTGAACCAAAGATGAATCGGTAACGGTCAATAAAAAAACGGATGCAAAAGGAATGGGTGCGCCTAGTTGGTCCCTGACCTCCCCTTTCAATTCATGGGTTTGGGCAATGGCAGTCTGACAAGCACACAGTGTTACAAGTAAAATAGCAAATAGTAGTTTCAATTCTAGTTTGGGTTGAAATTCAAATCTAACGAAAAATATGTTGTTTTCCTTTACATTTTGTGTAATCGGCAGAAAATCGAACGCTATTAATTTGGCCATTACAGCCAAGAATAGCGCTATAAATTAGATTATATTTGCAATTGCTCTATAAGGCCCAGGATAATTTGGTTTTGAAATGGGCTCCATTATTACTAGTCCCGCTATGAAAAACATTAGAAATTTCTGCATAATCGCACATATAGACCACGGTAAAAGCACCTTGGCAGACCGCTTATTGGATTTTACAGGTTCTGTTACGGAACGAGAGAAAAAGGAGCAATTACTGGATAGTATGGATTTGGAAAGAGAGCGCGGCATTACTATAAAAAGCCACGCAATTCAGATGGATTACACCTACAAGGGAGAACAGTACATCTTAAATCTTATCGATACTCCAGGCCATGTAGATTTTTCCTACGAGGTTTCACGATCCATTGCGGCATGCGAGGGGGCCCTATTGGTGGTAGATGCGGCGCAAAGCATCCAGGCCCAGACCATTTCCAACCTTTATTTGGCTTTGGAAAATGATCTCGAAATTATACCGGTATTGAACAAGGTGGATCTTCCAAGCGCAAACCCTGAGGAGGTAACCGATGATATTGTAGCTCTTTTGGGCTGCAAGGCAGAGGAGGTCATCCCTGCAAGTGCAAAGACCGGTATCGGTATCGAAGAGATTTTGACGGCGATCATTGAGCGTATTCCGGCACCAAAAGGCAATCCCGACGAGGCCTTACAGGCCCTTGTTTTTGATTCGGTTTATAATCCCTTTCGCGGGGTAGAAACGTATTTCAGGGTGGTGAACGGTTCTATTAAGAAGGGTCAGAAAATAAAGTTCGTTGCCACAGGTAAAAGTTATTTTGCCGATGAGGTAGGAACATTAAAATTGACACAACACCCAAAAAAAGAAGTAAAAGCCGGTGATGTAGGTTATTTGATTACCGGTATAAAAGATGCTCGGGAAGTCAAAGTTGGGGATACCATTACCGATTCGGCAGACCCGACCAAAAATCCCATAGCAGGTTTTGAGGATGTAAAACCTATGGTATTTGCAGGCATCTATCCGGTTGATACAGAAGATTTCGAAGAATTGCGTTCTTCCATGGAAAAATTGCAGTTGAACGATGCCTCTTTGGTCTTTACTGCGGAAAGTAGTGCCGCTTTAGGCTTCGGGTTCCGTTGTGGATTCTTGGGTATGCTTCATATGGAAATTATTCAAGAGCGTTTGGAGCGCGAATTTGATATGACCGTTATCACAACGGTGCCTAACGTAAGTTACCATGCCTTCACTAGAAAGGATCCTGAAGTTCCCTTAATCGTTAATAATCCAAGTGATTTACCTGATCCGTCCACCATAGATCGGGTTGAGGAGCCCTACATAAAGGCAACTATTATTACCAAGTCCGATTTTGTAGGTAACGTGATGTCCCTTTGTATCGAAAAGAGAGGGCAGATCACCAATCAAACCTATTTGACGACCGAGCGTGTCGAGCTGAACTTTGATATGCCTTTGGCGGAAATCGTATTCGATTTTTATGACCGCTTAAAAACCGTGTCCAAAGGGTATGCATCCTTCGACTATACGCCAATTGGTCTGCGACAATCGAAATTGGTTCGCGTAGACATTTTATTGAATGCACAACCCGTGGATGCGCTTTCTTCCCTTATACATTTTGATAGTGCCACCACCATAGGTAAAAAAATGTGCGAGAAGTTAAAAGAACTGATTCCTAGACAACAATTCGACATTCCTATCCAAGCAGCCATTGGATCCAAAATTATTTCAAGGGAGACGATAAAGGCACTGCGTAAAGACGTTACGGCAAAATGTTATGGGGGTGATATTTCGCGTAAAAGAAAACTTTTGGAAAAACAGAAAAAGGGTAAAAAACGGATGCGCCAGGTTGGTAATGTTGAAATACCACAGGAAGCGTTTATGGCAGTCTTGAAGTTGAACGATTAAGACTGATCCGTCTCCTGATCCGTTTTGTTTTGGTCCACTTCCACTTCCTCTTCGGTAGGGAACGTTTTGCCTAAGTAGGCTAATTTAAAGCCTTCCTGTATATCTGTAAAATCTTTACTGAAAGCGGTTATGATTTGGATATCCCCCTCTAGGTTTTTCAAAAACAAAGGAACAATATCGGCATCAGCTTTAGTGATTTCTATTAATCCATCGTAATGTTCTGTATCATGAAGTTCAATTTCATGAACGACCGGGTATTTTCTGGCAGCCTCGGTCAATTTAATAAAATCGTCGGTATGTGAAAATAAGCCCTCCTTCGGACTGTTTTCTGGATTGCCCATTTCATCGGCATCTACCAACCTAAATGAACCATTTTCACCAAAGACATCCTGAAATTTGTTGATAGCGTGTTTATTAATATCGGAATTTCCAGTCAAAGCCATTAAATACCCTATATCGTTAAGCTCGATATTATCGGTCAAGGTATCGGAATAAATATTGGCTGAAATGGCTTCAAGACCTAGTTTTTTCGCTTTGTCAATATTGGATTGGTTGTTGTCGATAAGTACTACATGTCGGTCGTTTTTATGCAAATAATTGCCTATGAGCCTAGAAGCTTTTGAGGCGCCCAGTATTAGTATGCCTTCGGATTTCTTAAGGAAAACCCCCACTAATTTGGCAACCACTCGTGCCGTTGTAGCATTTAATAATACCGTACCAAGAACAACCATAAACACTAAAGGAGTAATGTACTCTGCGCCAGGTTCGCCTTTTAACAAAAGCTTGGAGCCGAACAGGGAAGCAATACCCGCTGCCACGATACCCCTTGGACCTACCCAACTTATGAATATTTTTTCATTGAATTTTAAATTGGACCCCATGGAACTAAGGAATACCCCTGCTGGCCTGATTAAAAAGACGATGACCAAGAATAGCACAGCCGTTTTCCACGTATAGATTAATTCTAAATCCGATATATTAATGTTGGCGGAAAGCAAAATAAAAAGGATGGAAATCAACAAAACGCTCAAGGATTCCTTAAAATAAAGGAGTTCTTTAATATTGGGCAAATCCGTATTCCCCATGACCATTCCCATGACCACTACCGCTAGCAATCCAGATTCATGCGCAAAAACATCCGACATTACAAAAACCCCTAAAACGACCGAAAGGGAAACCACGTTCAATAAATAATGGGGGATAAAATTCTTCTTGATCAAAAAAGTAAGGGCATGGGCAATCGTAAACCCGAACGTAAACCCGAACAACAATATCTTGCCGAACTCGATTAGTGCTGTTTTCGTATATGCCTGTCCTTCACCCACACTTATGAACTCATAAACCAAAACCGCGGCAAGGGCTCCTATGGGGTCAATAAGAATACCCTCCCACTTCAGTATGGCTGATATATCCTTTTTAAGCGGGATATTTCTTAATATCGGTGTAATTACGGTAGGTCCCGTTACAATAATTAAAGCAGAGAATAGGAAGCACAATTGCCAAGACAGTCCAAAAAGAAAATAGGCTGCCAACGCAGCACTGAAAAAAGTGGTAATGCTTCCCAAGGTAATCAATTTGGTAATTACCGGTCCAATACTATTAATCTCGGAACGCTTTAGGGTAAGCCCTCCTTCAAATAAGATGATACTTATGGCAAGCGATACAAAATAATAGAGCCCTTCGCCAGGGAAAAGACCCTTATCCCCGTTCCATATAGGTTCTATAATCTTAGAACCGTCGACAGTATAAAGGGTTGAAATAGGCCCTACTAGTAGACCAATAAGAATCAAAGGTAAAATTGCGGGCAGTTTCAGGCGCCAAGCGACCCATTGTGCAAGTATTCCCAAAATAATGATTCCAGCAAGCTCTAGCATTTTCTTTATTTTGGTTAAAAATAACAATTAAACAGGATTTTGAACTATAAAGCTTAAATGTTTATGCGCTGATGTGCTAAGTGTAAAACAAAGCCAATAATTCCTACTTAAATATTGGTGATCTTTTGGAACGATCAACCAAATACTCCATATCCCATCAATATATATAAATCCATATTGCTCGGATTTGCCTTTTCGCCTTCTCTTAAGGTGAATATCCTTGAAACCACCCGCATTCCCTATTTTTTGAATTGTAAATTGATTTTATTGCCCGGCGGTGATAAGACAGAAGGCTTTTGGACCGTATTTTTACACAGGATATGGAATATACCTTATCCTATTTGCCAACCGATCTTTTAATGCTCAGAAAATAGATTCGACCGTAAAAAATCGATCCGGATTTAGTAGCAACACTTTCCAAAAATCTATTTTCTTGGGTTTGTGGCTATTTGTTGCTATTGCCCTTACAGCTTGGACTCGCTTTGGAGAGCGATGCACCTCCATAACAATGCCCGGAAGTGGATTGTTAATTGTGTAAGAAATCAGAGCGATGCTCTATTTTGGAAAACAACTAAAACAGCTGATAAGCAGTATCACGTTAATTTCAAACTGTTAAAAAACAGCAAAGTCCAACGCTAATGGTTTCTACATTTAGTATTTTGCATGGCATTCAAATTTTTAGATGACTATCTACCCCATTGAAACCGGTAATTTTAAGTTGGACGGCGGCGCCATGTTCGGTGTAGTACCAAAGGTCATTTGGCAAGGGACAAATCCTGCAGATGAAAATAACCTCATCGATATTGCCGCACGAAGCCTTCTAATAGAAGATGGTGACCGACTCATATTAGTTGATACTGGAATGGGAAATAAGCAATCCGATAAATTTTTTGGCTATTATAATCGCTGGGGAGAATTTAATACCGATTCGTCCCTAAAGAAATTTGGGTTTCATAGAGACGATATCACCGATGTATTTCTTACCCACTTGCATTTTGACCACTGCGGTGGTGCCATTCAATGGAACAAGGATAGAACGGGCTATGAACCAGCATTTGAGAATGCGCGCTTCTGGACCAATGAAAATCACTGGAAGTGGGCAACCGAACCAAACCCAAGGGAAAAACCCTCATTTTTGAAAGAAAACCTCCTCCCCATGCAGGAAAGTGGTCAATTGAAATTTATTGAACGAACGGATGAAACGTACGTATCCAATTCGCCATTGGGTTTTGATATTCGTTTTGTTGACGGCCATACAGAAAAACAAATGTTGCCTCAATTTAATTATAAGGGGAAGATGATTGCCTATATGGCGGATCTTATCCCTACGGTGGGGCATATTCCGTTACCCTATGTAATGGGCTATGATACCAGGCCGTTGATAACCCTGGAAGAGAAGGCGTTATTTTTAAATCAAGCTGTTGAAAACAACTACTATCTATTTTTTGAACATGATGCCCATAACCAATTATGCACCCTAAAACAAACTGAAAAAGGGGTGCGTTTAGATCAGGTATTTACTTTCAACGAAGTTTTTGATTGATTTCCATGACGTGCAATTCAACTTATTTTTTTTACAATTAGAATATAAAAACCCCTTACATTAATATTAACAAGTATATATGACACGAACATTTTTTAAATCGCTAATCCTATTATCATTAACCGCGTTACTACACAGTTGCGGTAGTACAAGTCCGGCGGGTGGCGGGGGATTGATTCTTACCCCTGTTAAAAACATAGATGCTACACCTTTAAAAATAGCCGACTTAACGGAGGCCGAAAAAAAGAATTGGGGCCACCTAGACTTAGTGGCAGATACCATTCCTGGAATGAGCCTTAACAAAGCGTATGACGAAATCATTAAAAAAAGAAAGGGAACCAAGGTCATAGTAGCGGTTTTGGATTCGGGTATTGATTTGACCCATGAAGATTTAGAGGGAGTGCTTTGGACCAATAAAAATGAAAGGCCTGGAAACAATAAAGATGATGATGGCAATGGATTTGTAGACGATATTCACGGTTATAATTTCTTGGGGGAATCTTACAACGAGCAACTGGAATATGTGCGTATGCTTCGGCTCAATATTGGGGATCCAACTACCTTGGCCAAGGCAAAAGTGAAATTAGATGCAGAATATGCTAAAGCGCAACAGAACAAGCAGCAGTATGAGCAAATTCTAGAAACGGTTAAAAATGCCGATGCAGCTGTCAAAAAATATTTGGGCAAAGAGACCTATACTAAACAAGACCTGGCAGGCATTAAAGCCGCGGATGAAGCCATGCAGCGAAATGTAGCTGTTTTGAACCAAATGTTGGCCATTAAAGATACCATCCCAGAGGTTATCAAAGAATTGGAAAAAGGTGTCAAGCACTTTACGGAGCAGCTTAATTATAACCTTAACAAGGATTTTAATGGCAGGAAACAGGTTGGTGATGATGCCTACGACATCACAGACGTAGATTACGGCAACGGAAACCCCAAAAACAGGGTAGCCGATGAAAGTCATGGAACACATGTTGCCGGTATCATTGCAGCAGAACGCGATAATGGCAAGGGCATGAACGGAGTTGCCAATAATGTGGCAATAATGAGTATTAGGGCAGTTCCCAATGGGGATGAGTACGATAAGGATATTGCCCGAGGAATTCGCTATGCCGTTGATAATGGCGCCCGGATTATAAACGGTAGTTTCGGAAAATCCTTTTCTCCAAAAGCAGAATGGGTTTATGAGGCTATAAAATATGCTGCTGATAAGAATGTGCTTTTTGTACATGCAGCGGGCAATGATAGTGCTGATTTGGATGATCCTGCCAATGCCAATTTTCCAAACGATCAAGTGAAAAATGGACCTGAAATTTCAGATAACGTAATTACGGTAGGAGCCTTAAATTCAGAATATGGTTCTGAACTGGTGGCTTCATATTCCAATTATGGTAACATAAACGTAGACGTATTTGCACCTGGAACGGATATTTACTCCACCTATCCTAATAATGAATATGAGTATTCTCCCGGCACATCCATGGCGGCACCTGCAGTTGCAGGAGTAGCCGCTTTGGTAATGTCACAATATCCTTCATTGACCGCCGCACAGGTAAAAAAGATAATTATGCAATCTGGACTACCCATAAAAGCGAAAGTAATTCTGGGTGGTGATAACTCTAAAAGCGCATCTTTAGACGAAATTTCAAGCTCCGGAAAAATTGTTAACGCATATAATGCCTTGGTCATGGCAAGTAAAGTTGCCGCTGGACAAATGCAATTATAATTTTTATATGATACAAATGACAAAATCAATATTTACATTTCTTACCGTACTTTGTTCCCTGGGCTTGTTGGCCCAAAACAGTACCGGCTATTGGCAACAACATGTGGATTACACCATGGAGGTGGACATGAATGTGGATAATTATCGGTACACAGGAACACAGGAATTGGTTTATACCAATAATTCACCCGATGAACTTAACAGGGTTTTCTTCCATTTATACTTCAATGCGTTTCAGCCCGGAAGCGAAATGGATATTCGTTTACAGACCATTGAAGACCCAGATGGCAGAATGATAACGGAGGACAAGAAAAGTAGGATTGCATCGCTGACCGACAGTGAATTGGGTTACCTACACGCTACCTCCTTAACACAGGACGGAAAGAAAGTGACTTTTTCTGAAGAAGGAACCGTTTTGGTCGTAGCCTTGGCTTCGCCGATTCCTGCAGGGGGCAAAACCACCTTTAACATGACCTTTGAAGGCCAAGTACCCTTACAGATAAGACGTTCCGGTAGAAATAGTAGCGAAGGGATCGCCCTTTCGATGAGCCAGTGGTTTCCAAAATTGGCCGAATATGACTTTGAAGGTTGGCATGCAGACCCTTATATAGCAAGGGAATTTCATGGGGTTTGGGGTGATTTTGATGTTAAGCTCACCTTGGACAAAGACTACGTAGTTGGTGGTACCGGTTACCTTCAAAACCCCAATGAAATAGGTCATGGATATGAAACTCCCGGCACCAAGGTAAAAAAACCAAAAGGCAAAACCTTGACCTGGCATTTTAAGGCACCAATGGTACATGACTTTATGTGGGCGGCAGACCCAGATTATATTCATGACACAAAACAGGTTCCGAATGGTCCGGTATTACATTTCCTTTATAAGAACAACCCTGATATCTTGGAAAATTGGAAAAATCTTCAACCAAAAACCGTTGAGGCAATGGAGTTTTTCAACAAAAACGTTGGCCCCTATCCATATGAGCAATATTCGGTAATACAAGGCGGTGATGGCGGTATGGAATATGCCATGGCTACCCTTATTACGGGGGAACGGAAATTTAGTAGCCTTGTTGGTGTTATGGCGCATGAAATGGCACATTCTTGGTTTCAGCATGTGTTGGGCACCAATGAAGCAAAGCACGAATGGATGGATGAAGGTTTTACCTCCTTTATATCAACCCTTGGCATGAATCAAATCATGGAGCAGAATAAAGACAATCCATTTGAAAACACCTATAAAGGGTATAGAAACTTGGCCCTTTCCGGCAAGGAGCAGCCACAGACCACCCACGCAGATCGTTATGCCCTTAATTTTGCCTATGGTGTTTCCGCCTATAGCAAAGGCGCTATTTTTTTGTCTCAATTGGGTTATGTTATTGGGCAGGATAAATTGATGGAAGCGATTCGTAACTATTATGCAGATTTCAAATTCAAGCATCCGGTGCCTAATGATATAAAACGCACCGCGGAAAAAGTATCTGGAATGGAATTGGATTGGTATTTGACCGATTGGACCCAGACCACCAATACCATTGATTATGGCATTAAAGATGTGGTAGCTTCAGACAATTCAACCATGGTCACTTTAGAGCGGATCGGTCTAATGCCGATGCCAATAGATATTCTGGTAGTTTATAATGATAATACTAGGGAAACATTGTATTCCCCGTTACGTATGATGCGCGGAGAAAAGGAAAATCCTTATCCCGGGATAGAACGGACCGTTTTGGAAGATTGGCCGTGGGCATATCGTACTTATGACTTTGTTATCAAGAAACCTTTGACAACGATTAAGGCCATCGTCATAGACCCATCCCAATTAATGGCAGATGTGAATTTGGAGAATAATGTTTGGCAAGCGGAATAGGACTAAATTCGGGGGGTTATGTTAAACGCACCTAGAATTGACCAATCCTTTGGGAAAAAGGAAAAACTTAAGAGCCAGAGGCTCATCACCCAACTATTTGAGGAGGGAAAAAGTATTTCCAGTTATCCGTTGAAATTGATGTATATACCTATTAAAAGTGAAGAGGTTTCTATACAAGCTGGGGTAACGGTTTCTAAGCGGAATTTTAAAAGTGCCGTACAACGAAACAGGATCAAACGTTTGTTAAGGGAGTCCTATAGACTTAATAAAGCACTGGTTTTTAACAATACCAATGACAACTTTGCGTTTCTATTTTTATACCTTGGTAAGGAGATGCCCTCTTTTGAGCAATTAGATCAGAAAATGAAGCTTGTGTTGAACAAATTTAAGGTCCACATTGATGAAAAAAATAATCAGTAAAAAAGTTCTTGTCCCCATTATAGCAATAGCTTTCCTATTTGTAGGAAGTAGTTATAAAAGTGACTTTTTTGAAATAGCCAAGCAAATAGAAATATTTACCACCCTCTTCAAAGAGTTGAACATGAACTATGTGGATGAGACCAATCCGGCAGAATTAATGGATACCGCCATTAAGAACATGTTGGAGGAGTTGGATCCCTATACTAAATTTTTAAATGAACAGGACGTAGAAACCTATAGAATAAACAATGCTGGTGAATATTCAGGTATTGGGGCATTGGTGCGTTCCTACGACGATAAATTATTGATTGTAGAGCCCCATGAAGGCTATCCAGCGGATAAGGCAGGTTTGAAGGCCGGGGACGAAATTATCCAGATTGGGGATATCAAAGTGTCTGATTTTGATGATAATGCCAGTGAGCTTCTAAAAGGAGCCAACGGCTCTTCAGTAAACGTTACCTATAAGAGGCAGGGGGAAACGAACATGACTTCCATTACCCGAGAAGGTATTGAAGTTGATGCCGTACCATTCTTTAAAATGATCGATGCTAAAACAGGGTATATTGTTTTGTCCAAATTCAATGCAAAAGCATCGGACCAAACTAAATCTGCCCTACTGGATCTAAAAGGAAAAGGTGCAGAAAAAATAATACTGGACCTTAGGGATAATCCCGGAGGTTTGCTTTCGGAAGCTATCAATGTGACCAATTTATTCGTTCCCAAGGGCGAATTAGTGGTGACTACAAAATCAAAAGTTAAAAAATTCAATCAGGAA